>CAYYYC010000180.1:3644-4650 GCA_964475695.1 uncultured Rubrivivax sp. | reverse complement strand
GATGCACCTGCGCTCAAGGCCGCGCACATCGGGGTGGCCATGGGTCGGCGTGGAACCGATGTGGCTCGCGAGGCTGCGGGGCTTGTGCTCATGCGCGAAGACTTCGGCGATCTGGTGGCCGCCATTGCCATGGGGCGCAGCATCTTCGACAACCTGCGCAAGGTCTCCGCCTACATCGTGGGCATCCACCTGCCTCTGGCGGGTCTGGCCCTTCTGCCCCTGCTTCTGGGCTGGCCGCCGATGATGGGACCAGCCCATGTGGTGTTGACGGAAATGCTCATCGACCCGCTGTGCTCTCTGGCCTTTGAGGCGGGTCCGCCGTCCCGTGATGTGATGAAGCGGCCGCCTCGGCCGGCCAGTGAGCCACTGATGACGCGCCGGCACATGGCGGCGAGCCTGGCGCTCGGGTTGGCTTTGCTGGCGGCCATCATGGCCGCGTCTGCAACCGCCCGTCTATGGCTGCAATGGCCTGACGAGCAGGTGCGCGGCGTGGCGCTGACATCCCTCTTGGCCGGCAACTTGACTTTGGCTGCGCTGGAGTTGGGCCTCTTCTGGGGTCAAGCCTGGCGCTCCAGGGCGGCTAGAGTCTTCGCCGGCGCCGGGGGGGCGGCTGTTGGCCTTTGGTTGCTTGGCCTGTACCAGCCACAGCTTCAAACCCTGCTGCAGATTCAGCCGGCGCCGCCTCCCGTGGTGGTCTTCACGGCGCTGGCGACTTGCAGCGTGGTGGGGTTGGCTTGGCGGATGTTGAAAAGATAACCCGCACTGGTGACGACAGGCTTCATGAAGCTGTCAAATGCTCGGGATAATGTGCCATATCTTGAAGTCCAACGATCTTGACGCGCTCCTGAACCAGCCCTTGGCGGCGATTGCCAGCTATGCGACCGGCTCACTCAATTTGCTGGATGACCCAGACATGCCACCCAGCATGATCAAGCAAGCCTTGGAGCGCATTGCCGAACAGGCCGAGCGCGCTGGGCGGGTCATCAAGAGCGTGCATGGTTTGGTG
>CAYYYC010000180.1:2511-3634 GCA_964475695.1 uncultured Rubrivivax sp. | reverse complement strand
CAGCCCTTGGCGGCGGTTGACATGGGATCCAATAGCTTTAGGCTTGAGATTGCCAAGGTTCGTGACGGGCGCTACAAACGACTGGACTACCTCAAGACGGCTGTGCGCCTGGGTTCGGGGCTCGATGAGTCGGGCTTGTTGTTGCCCGAAGCCATTGAGCGTGGGTTGAGCGCTTTGACGGCCATGTCCGATTTGTTGCGACAGCATGAAGTCGGACAGGTCCGTGCTGTCGCCACCCAGACGCTCAGAGAGGCGCGCAACCGAAATCACTTCCTGACACTGGCCGAGCCCGCGCTGGGCTACCCCATCGAAATCATTTCCGGGCGAGAGGAAGCTCGTCTGATTTTTTCGGGCGTTGCGCACTGTCACCCCAGCGATGAGCCCCGACTCGTCATTGATATCGGAGGCCGCTCGACCGAACTGGTGCTGGGACAGGGGCTTGAGCCGGGCACCTCCGAGTCGTTTGGAATCGGAAGCCAGTCTCTCTCCCAGCGGTTTTTCCCGGAAGGTCAGATGTCAGCGGCTGCATTCCGAGCAGCGCAGATTGCCGCAGGCGCCGAATTCGAGGAGGCTGAACGGCTCTTCACGCCTGATCTTTGGCGGCACGCCTTGGCTTCATCGGGAACTGCTGGAGCCGTCTCGAATGTGCTCGCAACTCATGGGGTGACCGATGGCAGGCTCACTCAGCCTGCGCTTGCGTGGTGCATTGAGCGCTGCCTTGAGGCTGGCCACTCCGCACGACTGGAGCTGCGAGGGCTCAAGGACGAGCGCAGAGCTGTGCTCCCGGGCGGCTTGGCCATCCTCTACACCCTGATGTCCCAGTTCCAGATCGAGGAGATGTTTCCCGCCAGTGCGGCCCTGCGCCAGGGGGTAATTTTCGATCTGGACCAGCGCCGCAAAGTTTCGCTCGGGGTTGTGCTGACCGATCTGAGGGATTCCACAGTCGCTCGATTGCAGAATCGTTTTGAGGTCGACGTCAGGCAGGCCGCTCGAGTCAGGAGGTTGGCTCTGCAGCTGAAAAACATTCTGGGGCCCGAGCTGTCCAATGAGTCTGCCCGAGAATTGGCCTGGGCCTGCGAGTTGCACGAGATTGGGATGATGGTCTCCCGCCATGACCATCATC
>CAYYYC010000180.1:514-2501 GCA_964475695.1 uncultured Rubrivivax sp. | reverse complement strand
ACGCCCCGGGGTTTTCCCAAAGCCAGCAGCGGCGCATTGGTGAGCTCGTGCTTGGGCAGCGTGGCGGACTGCGCAAGGTCGAAGCTGCATTTGCCCGCGAGGACTTCGGCCACTCCTTGCTATGCCTGCGGCTGGCCGCGCTTTGCTGCCACTCGCGGGCTGACGACTCGAGTGTCGGGCTTGTTGCGCGTCGGACCCGATCCGGAAGCATTCGGCTGGGATGGTCGCTCCAGCCCGGGCAGGAGCGGGCTTTGCATCCCGATCTCAGAACCATCCACCTCCTCAAGGAGGAGGTGGCGCTTTGGAATCGAGCACGGATGCTTGACCTTCTTTGGGAGGATTGACCTTTCGATCCAGAGGTCTGTTGAGTCAGATCATTTCCGGCGATCTGACAGCCACAGTGGTGACTGAAAGACTCCCGTCTTCCAGCGACTTAGCGCGGATCCACCAGAAAGCGCCTTTCTTGATGCGCCAAGGGGTGGCGATCGTGACGTTGGATGCCCCCATCAAAAACGCTGCCGTCAACCCCAGCGTGGGTTGATGTCCCACCACCACGACCAACTCACGTGCGTTCGGCCATCGCACCTCGGCCAAGAGTTGGTCGACACTGCCTTCGGGGCCTAGGCTCGCCACCGTCTTGAAGCGACGCTCCAAGGCTTGTGCAGTGGTGGTTGTTCGAAGCGCAGGGCTGCATAAAATTCGAGCGCTTTCCGGCAACACGCGGTTGAGCCAATCACCCATGCGTCGGGCCTGCTTGATGCCGCGTGTCGACAGCGGTCTATCCATGTCGGGCAAAGAGTCGTTGCCGGGCAGAGCGTCGGCGTGTCGCCACAAGATCAGGTCCATGTACCTTGGGTTCGACTCAGAACGGATCGCTGTCGGCAGAAGACGGGAAATGTCGCTGCAGAAGCGACCACTGGGCGTGCAGGCCCCGGGGGTTTCCTGCGGTGTACTCCCCATCCGGTCCGAGTTGCCAGGCGCCGCGCTCATCGTGGAGGTACGGAGTCAGCCCCTCGTCGATGACCCGCTGGCGTGTCTCAGGGTCCTCGATGGGCCACGCCAGTTCGATGCGCCGTTTCATGTTTCGGGTCATCCAGTCCGCGCTGGAAAGCAGGAGAGTCTCATCGGCAGGAGTTTCTCCCCAGCGGAAGTAGAAGATTCGACTGTGTTCAAGGAACCGCCCGATGACCGAACGAACGCGAATCCGGTCCGTCAACCCGGGAACACCTGGGGCAAGCATGCATGCTCCGCGCACGATAAGGTCTATTTCGACCCCCATTTGTGCCGCGCTCACCAGACCCTGCATCAACTCCGGATCCGTCAGGGCATTGCACTTGATCACGACTCGCGCGTCGAGCCCGTGTTTCGCTGCCTGTCCCACATGGGCCAGCATTCCAATCAGGTATTGGTGCAAGTCCGAGGGGGCGACGAATAGGCGCTTCATGGGCGGCAGGGCGGCCAGACTGGACAGGTGTCGAAACAGCGCTTGGGCATCTCTGGTCAAGCCGGGATCACTGGTTAGAAATCCCATGTCCGTGTAGAGGCGTGCCGTGGAGGCGTTGTAGTTTCCCGTGGACAGATGGAGATAGTGCCTCAGCGGCCCACCGCTGCGTTTCTGTCGTTCTCGCCGCGTTATCAGCAACATCTTGGCGTGGGTTTTCAGCCCCACAACCCCGTACACCACTTGCGCGCCCACAGCCTCCAGACGGTCTGCCCAGTCAATGTTGGCCTCCTCGTCAAAGCGCGCCTTGAGTTCAACAACGGCCAGAACCTCTTTGCCCCGGCGTGCGGCCTCAATCAGGAGCTCCATCAACTGCGACTGACCGCCGGTTCGGTAGATCGTCTGCTTGATCGCCAGAACATTCGGATCCCCAACAGCCTCCTGCAGAAGTTGGATCACGGGTTCAAAGCTCTCGAAGGGATGGTGAAGGAGGATGTCGCGGCGCCTGATCTGATCAAGGATCGGCTCCGACCGCTGCAGAGCGAC
>CAYYYC010000180.1:0-504 GCA_964475695.1 uncultured Rubrivivax sp. | reverse complement strand
CGCGCCTTCTGCCTTGTCGATCAATTCGTTGAGCCTGACCAGGTTGACCGGGCCGTTAACACGGAAGACAGCGGCGTTGGGGACGTCGAAGTGCCTTTGGAGGATCGTTGAAAGAGACGTTGCGCAGGAGCTGATCACCTCCAGGCGAATCGCCCTACCGTAATGCCTGCGAGTCAACTCTGAGCGCAGAGCCTGCCGGAGGTTGGTCACTTCGTCTTCATCAACGTCTAGGTCAGAGTCTCTTGTGACTCGAAATTGGGAAAAGTCGCCAAGGTCGGATCCGGGAAAGAGTTCATGTAGATGGGAACGAATCACGCTGGATAACAGCACGAAGGACTGACGACCCGGACGGAGCTCATCTGGCAGACGAATCACGCGTGGCAAAGCGCGTGGGACGCGGACGATCGCCACTCCCGTGGTCCTGTCGCCACGCTTGAGTTCAACGATGAAATTCAAAGACTTGTTGGCGACCTGCGGGAAGGGATGCGAGGGATCAAGGCCGAT
>CAYYYC010000179.1:269-4693 GCA_964475695.1 uncultured Rubrivivax sp. | reverse complement strand
ATCGACGGCGAAGACAAAGCCGGCCCGCTCTGCCGCCTCGGCCACGCGCTGCGTGACCACACCGGCCTCGGTCCAGATGGTTGGGACCGGATCCTCTACCCCGGCAAGCTGCACCATCTCCACCTCGCTCATGCGCTCGAGCTTTTCGGTGTTGATGACTGCGCTCTTCCACGTCAGTGGAACCGCCCCGCCGGTGTAGCCGGTGCCACCGCCTCGGGGAATGATGGTCAGCCCGAGTTCGACGCACCCCTTGACCAGGCCTGCCATTTCGGCTTCGGTGTCCGGCGCAAGGACGACGAATGGGTATTCAACCCGCCAATCGGTTGCGTCGGTGACATGCGATGCCCGGGAAAGGCCGTCGAATCGGATGTTGTGGCGGGCCGTATGGCGACCCAGCGCACGGCGAGCGCGTCGGCGCAGTGCCGCGATGTCGATGAAGCTCTGTTCGAAAGCCTGCACGCAGGAGCGCGCGGCGGCGATCAGTTCTCCCACCAGGGCATCACGCTCGGCACCTTCAGACGCCAGGCGGCGACGCTCGATTTCCTGCAGTCGATGGTGCAAGGCCTCGATGAGCATGCCACGCCGTCGTGGGTTGTCGAGCAGATCATCCTGAAGATAGGGGTTGCGCTGAACCACCCAGATGTCGCCCAAAACCTCATAGAGCATGCGCGCCGAGCGCCCCGTCTGCCGCTCCTGCCGCAAGCGATCCAACACCTCCCAGGCGCGCGGACCGAGCAGCCGAAGGACGACTTCTCGATCGGAGAACGAGGTGTAGTTGTAAGGGATCTCCCGCAGCCGCTGGGCCTGCCCCGGTCCGCCCGAGGGCAATTCAGCGGGAGCATTGCCCGGCGCGGTCAGGATCAGCGGTGCGTTCATGACAAGCCGCGGCTTCGGCGGCCTGAAGCCCCGAGCCGCCTGCTGTTGCTAAATCCCGATGCTACCCGACCCGCTCAGCCCCAAGGGGGCTCAGGGTTTCCTGAGCCTTGGGAGCCGGCGGATCGCAGGCTGCGTCCGGCTCGGGTTCGGGCAGGGTTCTGAGGTTGCGAAGGCGCGGCCAATGCCATGCCCAAAGCCCCAGAAGCAGCGAGGACCCGCCCGCGAACGCCAGGGCCCAACGCAGGCCCAGGTGCTCACCCAGCCAGCCGCCCATGAGCGCACCCGGACCGGCCGCCAACAGGGTGAGCCATCGCATGGTGCTGGTCATGCGACCGAGCAGCGGCGCCGGCGTCACGGCCTGGCGCAAAGCCAGAAAGTTGATGAAGATGAAGACGGCACCGGCGCTGAAGGCCATCAACATTGCCGCAAACATCGCCACGCCAACATCGCCCTCGGGGGCCACGGCAAGTGCCAGCCACCCCGCGCCGGTGACGATGAACCCAACCACCATGCATGGCCCTGGGCCGATGCGCGCGCTGATTCGGCGTCCCATCAGACTGGCCGCCACCGTCCCCACCCCCAAGGCGATGTAGGACAGCCCGATCGACTGCTCTCCCATGCCCAGGACCCTTGTGGCAAACAGGATCTGCACGACCACGGCCGCATGATGCGCCATCTGCCAAAGCCCAACAGTCACCGCCAGAGTCACCAGCAAGGGGTGGCCGGCCACGAAGCGCAGTCCCTCCACAAGGTCGCGCCAGAAGGCTTGGACTGCCGAGCCTTGGGCCGGGGGTATGGGCTGCTCCTTGATGTCGATGCCGCGCAGGATCAGCGCAGAGGCCACCAGCAGCGCCGCATCCACCAGCAGGGCCGCAGGCGCCCCCATGACCTTGATCAGGGCACCGGCCAGGCCAGGCCCGGCCACCTCGGCGCCCGAATTGGCCATCGCGTTCTTGGCGTGGGCTTCCACAAGGCGCTCACGCGGCACCACCTGGGTCAGCACGATTTGCGCGGCGCTGCCTGCCACGGTGTGGATGGTGCCGATCACGAAGCCCACCGCGTACATCCAGGGCATGGCCAGCCAGCCCAGCCACCAGGCCAACGGCACGCTGGCCAGGATCAGTCCGATCATCGACTCGCCCACCACATAGACCGGCAGCTTTCGCACCCGGTCAAGCCAAACGCCGCCGGGCAGGGAAAACAGCACGAAAGGCGCGATCTCCATGGCGGTGAGCAGGCCCATCTGGGTCGGGCTGGCATCCAGGAGCACGGCCGCCGTCAGGGGCAAGGCCAGCATCGTGATCTGTGCGCCGAATGCGCTGGTGAGAATGGAGGTCCACAGGCGCCGGTAGGCGGCATCGCGCAGGAGGTCGCCCTCAGCCAGCGTGGCCCACCCCATCAGCCGAGCCCAGGACAGCAACGCGCGCTCGCGCCAAGTGGGCACCGAGGCGGTACTTGCGGACGATGGCGGCTGAGGATGGGTCAATTTTCGGCCGCGCGGCTCGGCGGGTCAGCTGCGGTAGTCCGCGTTGATGCTGACATAGTCGTGCGAGAGGTCACAGGTCCAGAGGGTGGCGCGCGCGATTCCCCCGCGGTTGAGGACAACCCTGACCGTGATCTCGCTTTGCTGCATGACCTTCTGGCCCTGCTCCTCGCGATAGTCGGGGTGCCTGCCGCCATTGCGGGCGACATGGACATCGTCGAGAAAGAGATCAATCCTGCTCTGGTCCAGGTCATCGATGCCCGCGTAGCCGACGGCCGCCAGAATGCGGCCCAGATTCGGATCGCTGGCGAAGAACGCCGTCTTGACCAGGGGCGAGTGGGCGATCGCATACGCCACCCGCCGGCACTCTTCCTTGGTCAGGCCGCCCTCGACTTTGACCGTGATGAACTTGGTGGCTCCCTCGCCGTCGCGAACGATCGCCTGGGCAAGCTCCTGCGCCACGCCGATGATCGTCTGGCGCAACGCGACTCCCTCGGGCGAATCAAGCTGCTCGATCGGGGCATGGCCAGCGCGATTGGTGGCAATGACAACGAAAGAATCGTTGGTCGAAGTGTCACCGTCGATCGTGATGCGGTTGAAGCTGCGGTCGGCCACTTCACGCACCAACTCATCCATCAGGTGGGCGGCGATCACCGCATCGGTTGCCACGAAGCCCAACATGGTGGCCATGTTGGGCCTGATCATGCCGGCGCCTTTGCTGATGCCGGTGACAGTCACGGCCCGACCTTGTATCGAGACCTGCCGCGACACTGCCTTGGGCAGCGTGTCGGTGGTCATGATTCCCTCAGCCGCCGCAGCCCAGTTGTCGGCTCTCAGATCGGCCAGGGCAACGGGCAGCCCGGCCTCGATCCGCTCCACCGGCAGGGTCTCCATGATCACGCCCGTGGAAAACGGAAGGATCTGCTCGGGCGCCACGCCGAGGTGGCGGGCCAGAGCGATGCATGTCCGGCGAGCTCGGACCAGTCCGTCCTCTGCGGTGCCGGCATTGGCGTTTCCGGTGTTGATCATCAGCGCACGGATCCCCGCGCCTCCCGGCGCATTCACCCGCAGGTGATCCCGACACAGCTGCACAGGCGCGGCGCAAAACCGGTTGAGCGTGAAAACACCCGCCACACAGGCGCCATCTTCCAGAGCGATGACGGTCAGGTCGCGGCGCCCGGCCTTGCGGATGCCCGCCATGGCCACGCCGAGCCTGACGCCCGCCACGGGACTCAGGGCTGCGGGATCGGGAGCCTTTAGATTGACGGGCATGGGCCCTCTTCAGCTCAACCTGCCGTGGCAGTGCTTGTACTTCCTGCCGCTGCCGCAGGGACAGGGGTCGTTTCGGCCGACGCGAGGCAGCGAATCGGCAAGCGGGCCAGGGTCGGCCTCCTGGCTGACCGACCCGTCCTCATTCGGATGGGTGTAGGTGAAATGCCCCAGCTGGCTGGCGCTTTGCTCGATTCTGAGCGCCGCCTGCTCAAGCTCATCGGCCTGCTCCCGCGTCTGGATTCGAACCGTCAGCAGGATGCGTGTGACCTCGAGCTTGACGGCGTCGAGCAGCTGGGAGAACAGCTCGAAGGCCTCGCGCTTGTACTCCTGCTTGGGATTCTTCTGGGCGTAGCCCCGGAGGTGTATCCCTTGGCGCAGATAGTCCAACGCGGCAAGATGCTCTCGCCAATGCGTGTCAAGGCTTTGCAGCAGCACCATGCGCATATAGGGCGTGAACTGCTCCTCGCCGACGATCTCGAGCTTGGCATCGAACAGCTCATCTCCGGCCTGAAGGACTCTGGAGACGATGTCCTCATCGGTGATCGAATCCGAGGCCTGCACGATCTGCTCAAGGTCCAGGTCGATCGTCCATTCCTCGCGCAGGCTGCGCTGCAAGGCGGCGAGTTCCCACTGCTCTTCCAGCGACTCCGCAGGCACATGCATCCGAACGACCTGGGTCAACGCACCGTGGCGCAGATACCGAATCGAGTCCCTGAGCGAAAGGGCCTCGAGAATCTCGTTGCGCTGCTGATAGACGACCTTGCGCTGGTCGTTGGAGACATCGTCGTACTCG
>CAYYYC010000179.1:0-259 GCA_964475695.1 uncultured Rubrivivax sp. | reverse complement strand
CGTGTCGAAATTGCGCGCTTCGGCCTTGCGCTGAGCCCCCTCGATCGACCGAGTCACGATGCCCGCCTCGATCGCTTCGCCTTCGGGCATCTTGAGCCGGTCCATGATGGCGCGCACCCTTTCGCCGGCAAAGATCCGCATCAGCGGGTCATCAAGCGAAAGATAGAAGCGCGAAGAGCCTGGATCTCCCTGCCGCCCTGAGCGGCCGCGCAACTGGTTGTCGATTCTTCGGCTCTCATGGCGCTCGGTGGCGATGATG
>CAYYYC010000178.1:0-4710 GCA_964475695.1 uncultured Rubrivivax sp. | reverse complement strand
GACGAGTTCGATGTCCTGGACTCGAAGGTGCAGGAGGCGGCGACCCTGGCCAAGGCCGATCTCCTGACGGACATGGTGGGCGAGTTTCCCGAGCTCCAGGGGGTCATGGGCGGCTACTATGCGCGTCATGAGGGGCTGCGCGATGGCGTGGCCCTTGCGATCGAGGACCACTACAAGCCGCGCTTTGCCGGAGACACTCTTCCCCGCAACCACACCGGCACGGTGGTGGCCCTGGCCGACAAGTTGGAAACCCTGGTGGGGCTCTTTGGCCTCGGCCAGCTGCCCACCGGGGACAAGGACCCGTTCGCGCTGCGCCGGCATGCGCTGGGCGTGATCCGCATCCTGTCGGAGAAGAACCTGCCGCTGGAGCTGCCGCAGCTGCTGGCCTCGGCGGTGCCTCCATTCGGCGAGCTCATCGAGGATCCGCGTGCGGCCCTGCTGGACTTCTTCTACGACCGCCTGGCTGTGGCCCTGCGCGATCAGCGCTACACCGCGCACGAGGTGGATTCGGTGCTGAGCCTGCGGCCGCCTCGCCTGGGGGATGTCTCCCGCAGGCTGCAGGCGGTCAGAGCCTTCGCTTCGCTGCCCGAAGCCGCATCGCTGGCCGCGGCGAACAAGCGGGTGGGCAACATTCTCAAGAAGGCCGAGGAGGCCCCGCAAGAGCGTGTGGACCGCGGCCTGCTCCGTGAGCCCGAGGAGCAAGCCCTTGCCGCCGCCCTGGATGAAGCCGGGCCTGTGGCGCAGCGCGAGTTCGAAGCCCGGGACTACACGGCATCGCTGAGCGCCTTGGCTGCGCTCAAGGCGCCGGTGGACGCCTTCTTCGACCGGGTGATGGTCAATGCCGATGATGTGCTGCTGCGCCGCAACCGTCTGGCTTTACTGCGCCAGCTGCACCAAGCCATGAACCAGGTGGCTGACCTCTCCCGGCTCGCCGCCTGACCGCTGCCCACTTCACAGCGCCGTGCCCCACCCTGCCCACAACGCCGTCAAGCTCGTCATCCTGGGCCGGGACGGCGTGCTCAACCGCTACCGCGAGGACCATGTCAAGGACCCTCAGGAGTGGGAGCCCGTGGAGGGGGCGCTGCAGGCAGTGGCTCGGCTCAACCATGCGGGTTGGCATGTGGTGGTGGCCACGAACCAGGCCGGCATCGGTCGTGGCCTGATCGACATGGCCTCGCTCAATTCGGTGCACCAGAGGATGATTCGCCGCCTGGCCGAGGTCGGGGGGCGCCTGGATGCGGTCTTCTTCTGCCCCCACGCGCCCGAAGAGCAATGCGAATGCCGAAAGCCGCTGCCCGGCATGATGCTTCAGATTGCCCAGCGCTACGGCATCGAACTCGGCGCGGTGCCCCTGGTCGGCGACAACCTGCGCGACCTCAAGGCTGCGGTGGCCGCAGGCTGTCAGCCGCACCTGGTTCGAACCGGGCGGGCCGGTGACCTTGAAGAGGAACAGCTGTCCACCCTTCTGCAACAGGTTCCGGGAGCGATGGCGCACGCCGATCTGGCCTCTTTCGCCGATGCGCTGCTGCGCGGCCTCAGGCCAGTCGCGGCAGCCTCGGCCCGCCCCGCTTCCAAGCTTGCTAGCGAAACATGAACGCTCTGCGCTCCGTGGTGTTCATCCTGTGGATGGTGCTGACCGTGGTGCCTTGGGCTGTGGCGGCATTGCTGATGTCCCTGGCCGTGCGCGGCCGGCCCCTGTACTGGTTCTGCGCCGGCTGGCTGCGTCTGGCGGTCTGGGGTGCGCGCGAGATCTGCGGCGTGCACGCCCGGGTTCAGGGCCTGGAGCGTCTGCCCGCACCCGATGCGCTCACCCCTGTCATTCTGTGCCCCAAGCACCAGTCCACCTGGGAGACCTTCGCCTTGCCCACGCTCATGAGCCACCCGCTGGCCTATGTGTTCAAGAAAGAGCTGTTGCTGATCCCCTTCTTTGGCTGGGCCATGGGCCGGCTGGACATGATCCACATCGACCGCAGCCGGCGCAGCCAGGCGTGGGCCAAGGTGGCCGAGCAGGGCCGCGAGCTGATGGCCCGCGGGGTCTGGCTGATCATGTTTCCGGAGGGAACCCGCACGCCTCGAGGCTCGCAGGGCGTCTACAAGACGGGAGCGTCGCGCCTGGCAGTGACCACCGGCGCATGGCTTGTCCCGATTGCGGTGACCTCGGGCCGCTGCTGGCCTCGCAAGTCGTTCCTGCTTCGCCCCGGCACGATCGACGTCTCCATCGGCCAGCCGATCCCGTCGACTGGCCGGCAGCCCGAGGAGTTGATGCAGGAGGTGGAAGCGTGGGTCGAGTCGGAAATGCGGCGCCTGGACCGCGAGGCCTACCCGGCTTGAGGCAACGTCCTAAACTCGGAACCGATGACGGCTTTTGAGCAACTGGCCCTGGGGTTCGGCGGCGACGCGACTGAGGCTGCGCCCGCAGTCGTTCCGGCCCAGGAGTCTTCGACGGGCCCGTCCCACCATCCGCAAGCCAACCGTGAGGCAAAGCTGCTCGGTCAGACGGTGCGCTACGCCTTCCGCCGGGCTCGGCGCCGAACGATCGGGTTTGTGGTCGGGCCCGAGGGTCTGAGCGTGAGTGCCCCAAGGTGGGTCGCGCTTCAGGAAGTGGAATCGGCGCTGCAGGAGAAGGCCGCATGGATCCTGCGAAAGATTCGGGAGCAGGGCGAGCTCAGCCGGAGACTTGATGCGCAGCGCATCGTCTGGTCGGATGGGGCCTGCATCCCCTACCTCGGTCGGCGGCTCCAGATTGCGTTGGACGACTCGGGCTCGGACGCCTTGGGCGTGGCGGTGCTCGAAGAGACGCAGCGTCCGTGGACCGAGGCCTCGCACGCGCCCGCGCGCCTCAGGCTCGCCCTTCCCCCGGACGCGCAACCGCAGCGCATACGCGACCTGGTGCACAGTTGGTGGCAGCGTCAGGCGCTCGAGTTGTTCGAGCAGCGATGCGCCATTTATGCGCGGCAGTTGGGGGTGAGTGTGCGCCGGATCGGACTGAGCGCTGCGCAGACGCGCTGGGGAAGCGCCGCGGCAGATGGCTCGGTCAGGCTGAATTGGCGCCTGATTCAGTTTCCATTGAGCACCATCGACTATGTGGTGGTGCATGAGCTGGCCCATCTGCGGGAGATGAACCACAGCAGAGCGTTCTGGGAGGTGGTCCGCTCGGTGCTGCCGGCCTACGAGGCTGCGCAGGAACCGCTCAGGCAGGCCGTGCCGCTGGGCGATTGACTGGCATCGCGCCCGCGACCGGAGCAAAGCGCCAAACACCCTGCGGGTCGCGGGTGCGCCGCAGTCGTCCTGCGCGCCACAGCGCATGGAGGTGGGCCAGGGCCTCGCCCATGGCGAATGTGGTTTGGTGCAGGTCCAGATTCGGACGAAAGAGGATGGGCAGCAGGTCTGCCGCACAGGCCGGCGACTGGCCACACCGCTTCACCGCATCGGCAAGCCTGGCGTCATGGTGCTCGCGCAGTTGGGCGATGCGCTGCCGCAGTCCCGTGAAGGGCTTCCCATGCGAAGGCAGCACCAGGGTGTCCTCGGGCAATGATTCGTAGCGCTTGAGCGAGTCGAGATAGAGCGTCAGCGGGTTGGCCTCGGGCTCCAGATCGAGGACGCTGACATTGGTGCTGATGCGTGGCAGCACCATGTCGCCGGAAATCAGCAGCTTGAGCTTTGCGCAGTGCAGGGCGATGTGCTCGGGCGCATGGCCGTATCCGCTGATGCAGGCCCATTCCTGTGAGCCCACCACAAGCGAGTCGCCACCCATCAGCCTCGCATAGGTGTCCGGCACCGCCGGCACCAGGTTGCCGTAGTAGCTGCTGCGCTGCCTGACCCTGTCGAGAGCCTCGGGGTCGACCAGGCCGTGGCTGCGAAAGAATGCGGCGGCGGACTCTCCGCCATGCCCGGTGGTGGCGCGGCTGGCCATCCGCGCGGCGTTCCAGTCCGTCCCGCTGATCCACAGTCGGCAAGGCTGCTCTGCGGTGCCCCATTTCTCGGTCAGCCAGGACGCCAGGCCGATGTGGTCGGGGTGCATGTGCGTGACGATCACACGAAGTACCGGCAGGCCATCGAGATGATCATCAAAAACCTGCTCCCAAGCGCTGCGGGTGGCTTCATTGGCGATGCCGCAGTCGACGATGGCCCACCCCGGGCGCCCGTCCTCGGACCGATCCTGCAGAAGCCACAGGTTGATGTGGTCCAGCGCGAAGGGCAACGCCATGCGCACCCATTTGACGCCCGGCGAAACTTCGATGGCCGTGCCTGCGGCGGGCAGACAATCGCCCAGCGGGTAGTGCAGTTCGTGCTCCTTGGAATTGGCCATGCTCCGGGCTTCGCCTTACAGTTGCGTTTGCGGGCTGGCCAGTCTACCCAAGCCCATGTCAAGCCCTGCATGGCGCGATGCCCACACGCCCGCATGAACCAATCCAGGCTGAACGAGGAGCTTCCATGAACCTGCCCGGACTGAACTTCCAACTCGGACAGGATATCGACGCCCTGCGCGATGCGGTGCATGCCTTCGCCCAGACTGAGATCGCGCCGCGGGCGGCGGAAATCGACGCCAGCGACCAGTTCCCCATGGACTTGTGGGAAAAGATGGGCGACCTGGGCGTCCTCGGCATCACCGTGCCCGGCGAATACGGCGGGGCGGACATGGGTTATCTGGCCCACATGGTCGCCATGGAGGAAATCAGCCGCGCCAGCGCGAGCGTGGGCCTGTCCTAT
>CAYYYC010000177.1:4434-4745 GCA_964475695.1 uncultured Rubrivivax sp. | reverse complement strand
ATGGCCTGGCCTGCCGTGATTGCACCGAATGCGTTCACATACCCCTTGCTCGCCCCGCCGTTGATCAGGCCCCAAAGCTTTTCCGCCCCCCGCCGGGCCAGGGTGTATTCGATCGCTGCGCTGCCCCGCAGTCGCACGACATCGGCCGCCGAGTAGCCGCGCCTGATGCCTTTCCAACGGCTGCTTTCAGACCACTGCCTCTCAAGGTCGGCAATCTGCTGTTCACGCTTTGATGTCGTCATGCGGGGCTCCTGATGTTGGGATCGATGCGAGAAGGATATCCCAGTAATCTGTCTTATGTCTTATATAAG
>CAYYYC010000177.1:1021-4424 GCA_964475695.1 uncultured Rubrivivax sp. | reverse complement strand
TATGGGTCAATGCCTTGCGCGCTCGCTTTCACATCACGAAAGTCGATTTCGCGGGGTCTGAATGCCAGGCGCACAATCCGCGCGTGACTTCAGTCGCTCCGAAATCCAGAGCCGGCGCCTATGCATGCCTGGCCCTCAGCATGGCCTTGGTTGGCGTCTATGTCGGGCTGTCGCCGCTGTTGCTGGCCGTGTTTCCCGTCGCGCTGTTGGCGTGGCTGCGGTTTTCCATCGGCGCACTGGCCATGGCCGATTGGCTGCGTCGCACGCCGGACGACCAAGTTCTCACACGACGCGAACACATCCTGCTCTTCCTGCAGAGCCTGTTTGGCAATTTCCTGTTCACCTTGTGTGCCCTGGAAGGCACGCTGCGTGCTGGAGTCCTCAGTGCGGGCGTGATCATGGCCTCAATACCGGCCTGTGTGGCCATCCTGTCTCGGATCTTCCTGTCTGAGCCGCTCACGCGTCGTGTTTGGCTCGCCGTCTCCGGCACGGCCATGGCGGTCTGTCTGCTCGCACTGCAGAGGACAGGCGCGCTGGCAGACTCCCCAACGAAGGGGGTCGAGGAGCAGACGGCCTGGAGCCTGCAGGCCTTGGGCGTTCTGCTGCTTCTTGGGGCAGCGTTCTGCGAGGCCAGCTATGTGGTGATCGGCAAGCGTCTCAGCGCGCGCGTGAGCCCCAGGCGCATCAGCGCCATCATCAATGTCTGGGGACTGCTGCTGGCCACGCCGATGGGCGCCTGGCTCGCCCTGTCATTCGACTTCAGCCCTGTGCCCGCGCACGCCTGGGCGCTTTTGGCCTTCTACTCCCTGGCCGCGAGCGTGGCCACAGTCTGGCTCTGGATGAAGGGACTGCAGCGCGTTCCAGCCCAGACTGCGGGCGTGTTCACGGCTTTCCTGCCGCTGTCCTCGGCTGCCGTGGGCGTCGGTGTCCTGGGCGAACCCTGGTCCGCGGCCCATGGCCTGGCCCTGATGCTGACCCTGGCCTCGATTTGGCTGGTCACCCGGCACCAACCGTCGAGCCCGCCTGCCCCACCTGCCCCGCCTGTCTAGCCCTCTTGGCCAGTGCGAAGACTTCGCGCACCGGACGCTCCTTGAGCCTGTGGTCGCTCCAGACACGGCGCCATGCCCTTGCGCCGGGCCGAGTGTTCCACAGGCCCAGCATGTGGGTGGCGGCGTGCGGCCAAGGCAGGGCATGCTCCCGCTGCTGCGTCTCGATGTAGTCCACCATCTGCTGCTCCAGATGCAGCCTGCCCTCGTCACTGGCCTGAACAAGGGCCTCTTCGTTCCAGAAATGTTGGTCCCAATCGGCCATGAGCATCGGGTCCTGATAGGCGGCACGGCCGACCATCACCCCGTCAACCACCTTGAGCTGATCCTCAATCAGCAGGGCGTTGTCGATCCCGCCGTTGATGCACAGCGTCAGATGCCCAAAGTCTCGCTTGAGCCGGTGGACGAATTCATAGCGCAGGGGTGGTATCTCCCGGTTTTCCTTGGGGCTGAGCCCCTCAAGCCATGCACTGCGTGCATGAACGATGAAGACCCGACATCCACCCTGCGCGACCGTGCCCACGAAATCCCGCACGAAGCCATAGCTGTCGCTGCGGTCAACGCCAATGCGATGCTTGACCGTGACCGGAATCTCGTCACCGACCGCGTCAAGCATTGCCTTGACAGCGTCAGCCACCAGTGCGGGCTCTCGCATCAGACAAGCCCCAAACGCGCCACGCTGGACCCGCGGGCTGGGGCACCCGCAGTTGATATTGACCTCGTCGTATCCCCACTGCACAGCCAGGCGCGCAGCCGCGGCAAGCTCCTGCGGCTCGCTGCCTCCAACCTGAAGGGCTGTCGGGCTTTCGAACGATGCCTCGTGGCGAAGATGCTTGGCCACATCGCCATGAATCAGGGCTCCCGTGGTGACCATTTCGGTGTAGAGCCGAGTCTTTCGAGTGATCAGACGATGGAAATGCCTGCAGTGCCTGTCGGTCCAGGCCATCATCGGTGCCACCGACAGCTGCCAGGGGTTCCTGGTCCCCGCGCTGCCTGATGGAGACTGCGTTGGCGTGTTTGTCGTCATGAGCCCGCCAAACGGCCGGCGCGGCGGCGCTGCCGGGTCCAATTCAAGCCTTCATGGCCCGCCAACGCAGTCACCACGATCAGCGCGCCGGCCACCACCACCGGCTTGGGCTCCTCCGCGGTCCACAGCCAAGCCCACGCCACACCGAAGAGAACTTCCATCAGGCTCAGCAAGGCCACTTCCGAGGGCTGCAAAATCCGCGCTGCCGAGACGACCAGGAGGCACGGCAAAGCCAGCTGAAAAATGCCCAAGACGGCAAGCCACGCCAGATCTGCGGCACTGACACGCAAGTCAGGCGCGCCAAAGAAGGCGACTGCGGCTGAGAGGCAGGCGCCAATGAGCACCGACTGCATGAAATCAGGAGACGGCTGGCCATTACCGCGGATTCGATGTGCAGCCCAGCGGATCAGGATCCAGTTGAAGGCCGCCGCCAGAGGCACAGCCAGGGCAATCAGCAAACCCAGGCCTGCCGGAGACAGCTCCGCAGCGGCTTCGTCGAGCTGCCTCTCCTGGAGCGCTGCGGCCAACGCTGGCCATTGCATGAGCATCAGGCCCATCCCCGAAGCCAATGCCGCCCAAAGGGTCGATCGGGTCAAGGGCAGCCCAACGAGCCAACGGGCCAGCAATGCGGTGAACAGCGGTCCCAGGGCCATGACAACCAGCACATTGGCCACGCTGGTCAGCGAAAGGGCCCACATGAATGCGGTGAACATCACGGCCCAGCAGGCGCCTGAGGCCCATTGCGCCGGATCCGCGCGGACAAGTCCCTTGCCCAGAGCCACCACGCCCCCACGCCATGCGAGGAACAGCGCCAGAGTCAGAGCGTTGAAGGCGCTTCGCCAGAAGGTCAGCACCA
This sequence comes from uncultured Rubrivivax sp., assembly GCA_964475695.1. Lineage (GTDB taxonomy): Bacteria > Pseudomonadota > Gammaproteobacteria > Burkholderiales > Burkholderiaceae_C > RFTU01. The sequence continues at coordinate 1,495 of CAYYYC010000177.1, read as the reverse complement.
GGCCGTCAGTCTGCTCGATCTGGCGAGTCACAACGCCTGCGGTACTCCAAAGCAGCGTCACGAAGATCATCAGTGCCAGGGCCTGAAGACGGCTCACAATGGGCTTGAAATCGAAGGTGGCTGATCTTCAAGGCCGCGCTCAGGCGGCCTCGCGCGATGCCCGCTTGCGCTCATGCTCCTGCAGAAAACGCTTGCGCAGCCGGATGCTCTTAGGCGTGATCTCGACGAGCTCATCATCTTCGATGAATTCAACGCCGTACTCGAGAGTCAGTTCTATGGGTGGCGTCACCTTGATCGCATCCTCCTTGCCGCTGACACGAAAGTTCGTCAGCTGCTTGGTCCGCGTGGCATTGACCACCAGGTCGTTGTCCCGGTTGTGTACGCCCACGATCATTCCCTCGTAGACCGGATCGCCCGCGCGCACGAACATCCGGCCCCGGTCATCAAGCTTGCCCAGGGCGTAGGTGAAGATCT
>CAYYYC010000177.1:0-1011 GCA_964475695.1 uncultured Rubrivivax sp. | reverse complement strand
CCGGCATCCATGCTGATGAGCACCCCATTCTTTCTGCTCGCGATCTCACCGCGGTGCGGCTCGTATCCATCGAAAATATTCGAAATCAGGCCGGAGCCGCGGGTGAGATTGAGAAACTCATTGGAAAAACCGATGAGTCCACGCGCCGGGATTCGGTACTCCAGTCGAACACGGCCCCGCCCGTCCGGCTCCATGTTGACCAGCTCGCCCCGCCTCTCGCCCAGGGCCTGCATGACCCCACCCTGATGCTGCTCCTCCACATCGGCGGTGACGAGCTCGATGGGCTCGCACCGCTGGCCGTCGATCTCCTGGAACACCACGCGCGGCTTGCTGACGGCTAACTCGTAGCCCTCGCGCCGCATGTTCTCCAGAAGAATGGTCAGATGCAGCTCACCTCGGCCGGAAACCTCAAAGATGCCATCCTCACCGGTCTCGCGAACCCGCAGTGCCACATTGCTCTGCAGTTCCTTTTGCAGACGATCCCAGATCTGACGGCTGGTCACGAACTTTCCCTCGCGCCCTGCCAGGGGCGAAGTGTTGACGCAAAAGTTCATCGTCAGCGTGGGCTCGTCGATCTTGAGCATCGGCAGCGGCCGCGGTTCAGTGGCGTCAGTCACCGTCACTCCAATGCCGATGTCCTCAATGCCATTGATCAGCACGATGTCGCCAGGGCCAGCCTCGGTGGTCTGCATCCGATCCAGGCCCTGAAAGGTCAGAACCTGGTTGATCCGACCCTTGAACTGACGGCCATCGGGCCCATTCATCACCAGCACATCCATGGCCGGCCTCAGACGACCGCTGTTGACTCGCCCGACCCCGATGCGGCCCACGAAGCTGTTGTAGTCCAGCGCGGAGATCTGAAGTTGCAGCGGCTCATCCGCATCCCCCTGGTGGGCAGGAACATGCTGCAGGATCGTGTCAAACAGCGCGGACATGTCGCTGCCCCACTGTCCACCGGGCTCGCCCTCCTCCAGAGAGGACCAGCCATTGATCCCCGAGGCGTAAACAACG
>CAYYYC010000176.1:0-4772 GCA_964475695.1 uncultured Rubrivivax sp. | reverse complement strand
ACCAATACTCAAAATCCCAACCCTGATCCGGTTGGGATTTTTTTTGCCCGCCTGACTCGATCGACGGGCTGCACGCGCTTCACTCCTCATGCTGCGGCGCGACTTCCTTCCCGAAGGATCACTGGTGTTTCCCCGGAGTGATCCGATAAAGGGGTCTGTCGTTAAACTTGGCTCCGCAATGAAAGCGGTTTCAAACTTTCAGCCTCCGGGCTACTGCGTGCGTGTCCTCCTGGGCTTTGCGATCGCGCTGGGTGGGTTGTCTGGCCCCGGGGATTGCCTGGCGCAGGCGTCTGGCGGCACGCTCGGGCAGGCCAACATCCTGCGTGCGCCCAAGGGGTTCGATGAACGGCTCCCTCAGGCTCCGTTTCGCAGCGAGAGGCTGCTTGGGCGGGCGGCGCAGACCAGTCAGTGGTATTCGACGCTGATCTTTCACAAGGACCCCTATCCGATCTTCGCTCAGCCGCTGAGCGTCCGCCCGGTGAGGGAGGGGCTTGAATTGGCGCTGCCGGTCAAGCAGGTCAGGAGCACGCCGAGGAAGGACACCGAGATCGCCTTCCCGCATGAACTGCCCGTGACGCTGGGCAGCACCGCGTTTGCGGCTGGCCAGCCCAAGTTGGATGAGGCGCATGACTGGTCATTCAGGATGACCATGGGTCGGGGAGACGATGAGTTCGCAGCGACCGTCGTTCGGGGCAGCCCTTATGTCTATCTTGAAATATCCCGTGGCGACCTTCGTCTGCAGTTGCCCGCGAACGGCCGGCGGACCGACAGCGCCGATGACCCACGGCGCCTGGCCATTGAGATCGGGGGACGCCACTTCGCCTTTTTTCTGCCGAGCGGCGGGAGTTGGGAAAGGAAGTCAAACCTTGAGTGGACGGGCCGCCTTCCGCAGGACAAGCGGTATGCCAGTGCCGCGGTGTTGCCCGACGGTTCGCCCGAGTCGCTGGCGATGATCACTCGACACGCCCACATCCACACGGTCTCGACCTCCGTGCAGTGGCACTTCAACCCCGAAACGAGCAGGGTGAAGACAACCTTCAGGGCACAGACTGTCGCGCGAGAAGGGCCCGATGTCGGCCCGCTCTATGGCTTGTACCCACACCATTGGCATGCCAACGAATCCGTGGCGGCCCGGCTCGGACCAGCCTACGCTTCGGTGCGAGGCCCCTTGAGGCTTCTCCAGGCGCCCGAGTTTTCCACCGACCACCCGTTCCATGGCTTCGTGCCTTTCCTGCCGCCGCTGGGCCAGACAGCTCACCGCAAGGAGCTGAGTGATCTGATCAGCGCAGATCTGCGCAATGCGGCCGAATTGTTCTCGCCCGAGGGAGACAGCGCGTATTGGCAGGGCAAGAGCCTCCAGCGCATGCTCAAGTTGGCGGATGTGCTGGAGCAGGAAGGCCATCGGGTCGAGGCGGGGTTGCTCGTGTCGGCCGTCAAGAGCCGCATGGAGCACTGGCTTCGGGGCAAGGACCGAAGGCGTTACTTCTTCTTCGATCAGAAGCTCGGCGTGATGGCGACCCACCCCAGCGAGTTCCACGCGATCGAGGAAATCAACGATCAGCACTTCTGGTTCGGCTATTGGATTCGCTCGGCGGCGGAGGTGGCCTTGCGCGATCGGGAATGGGCGTCGACCGAGCGCTGGGGCAAAGCTGTCGATCTGATGGTGGACAACATCGCCAACCCGGATCGTCAGCGGGCCGACGTCCCTTTCCTCAGGACATTCGATCCCTATGAAGGCCACTCATGGGCCAACGGGGTGGGAGGCGCAGGCGAGACCGGCCGGCTGGGCAACAACCAGGAGTCGTCCTCGGAGGCGCTGAACGCTTGGGCCGGCTTGCTGCTTTGGGCGGAAGTCAGAGGGGATCGCAGGCTGCGCGATCTCGCCGCCTATCTCTATGCCACAGAGTGGCAGGCGGTCGAGCACTACTGGTTTGATGTTCACCGGCTGGTGTTGCCGAGCGAGTACCGAAATGTGGATGTTGCCCTGCTGTTTGGTGCGGGTTACGCGCACAACACCTGGTGGACGGATGAGCCCAGACAAATCACGGGCATCAACCTTCTGCCCATCACCACCTCATCCATGCCGCTTGCCAGGCACCCCAGCTACATCAGGCGCAATCTCGGGGAACTGCCAAGGGAGCAGGCGCTGGCGGCATCCCGCGGCGTTCGCGGCAAGCCGGCCGACATCTGGCAGGACATATTTGCAAAGTATCTTGCGCTGGCCGACCCCGCTCAGGCTCTGGCCACCTGGAATCGCCAGGGAGCGGTGGAGCTCGGCGAGACGCGAACGGCGACGCTGCACTGGATGCTGAGCCTTCAGGCGCTTGGCGCGCCCGATTTCAGTCTGACCGCCGACAACCCGCTGCACGCGGTGTTTGTCCGGCCGGACGGCCAAAGAACCCGTCTGGCGTTCAACGCCGGAAGCCGCGAAATCTCCGTTCGCTTCAGCGATGGGCTCGTGCTTGAAGTCAAGCCAGGCCAGATGGCCCGACATGTCGACCGCAGGCCCGAATGACCGCCGCTTCCTCAGCGACCCAAAGGCCTGGTTGACTCACGCATGGCCAGCACCGGCTCCGGAAGCCCCGGGGTGGGCCTGTCGCCGCGGAGCATCTGCAGCATGCTGGAGGCGGCTGCCTTGCCCGCCTCGTAGACGGACAGATGCACCGAGCTCAGGGGAGGTATGGAGAAACGGGCCGGGGCGACATCATCGAAGCCGATGATCGAGACATCCTCAGGAACGCGAATCTGGCGCCGGTTGAGCGCCAGAAGTGCGCCAATGGCGGTTTGGTCATTCGAACAGGCAATGGCCGTGAACCCCACTCGGCTGTCGAGCAGGCGATCGACTGCGGCCATGCCTCCGGCCTCTGTGAAATCGCCTTGGACTTGAAGCTTCGGGTCCAGGGGAAGGTTTGCCTCACGCATCGCTGTCCGGTAGCCGCCGAGCCGCTCCACAGCATCCTCATGGCCGGTGTCTCCGGCAATGTAGGCAATGCGGCGATGTCCCAGGTCAATGAGATGCTGAGTGGCCAGGAAAGCGCCGGCATGGTTGTTGAACGAAAGGCTGACCACGCGCGCCCCTGAGATTTTCCGCCCAAGCACCACCAAGGGAACTTGCCGCGAGTAAGTCTGAAGCACCCGATCGGAAAGCCGTCCAGCCAGGACGATCAGACCATCGACCCTGCGGGACATCAGCTCGTCCAGCGCTTTGCGTTCCTGTGCCTCAGCCCAGTGCCCGCTGACGAACAGAGGGATGTAGCCTTCGTCCCTGAGGGCTGCTTCGATCCCGAGGTGCGCTTCGCCGTAGAAAGGGCTGCTTACCGTTTGGGTGAGCACACCGATGCTGGCCGTGCGTCCCCCGGCCAATCCTCGAGCCACCGGGTTCGGGCTGAAGCCAAGCTTTTCGATGGTGGCCCTGACGATGGCAACCTTGTCTTCGCTGACTTTGGCGGTGCCATTCAGAATCCTCGAGACGGTGCTGGGCGAGACGTTGGCGACCTGGGCCACCATGGCCAGGGTCGGACGGGTGTGCGCGGAGGTGTTGCGCTTGGGCAAGCGCTTGGCGGCAATGGCAGGCGAACGGAGTCTGGACATGGTCTTCGGCGAGCTCGTGCGCCGAGTTTAGTCCTCGGCCCGGGCAGTGCGGCAAACCAAGCGGTGGAGAGCGGGTCAGTCAGCCCTTTGATCAAGCGCGCTGGCGGCGCCCCGCAAGGCCGTGTGCGGCTGGTCTCGGATCACCCAGGTGGGGATGCGGCGCAGATAGCCTGCCAGTCTTCCCTTGGATTCGAAGGCCTCCCTGAAGCGGCTCCGCTCCAGCCGACCGACGAGCCGCGGTGCAATGCCACCCCCGACATACAGCCCACCGGTGGCGCCCAGAGCCAAAGCCCAGTTGCCCGCCGCGCTTCCCAGAAACGAACAGAAACACTCCACCGCCTGATCGCAGGCGGAATCCTCGCCTTCGAGCCCAAGGCGCACGATCTCATCAGGCGGGAGAACCTGCGCATGCATCCCGTTGACATGGCAAACGGCGTTGTAGAGGTTCACAAGGCCTTGTCCTGACAGCGCGCGCTCGGTTGACACATGCCCGAAATACCGCTGCAGGCAGGAAACGACAGCCATCTCCAGTGGGCCGTTGGGCGCAATCGTGCCGTGACCGCCTTCCCCGGAAATCGCAACCCAGCCGCCACGGCCGGAAGGCAGGAGCCCGGACATTCCCAAGCCCGTTCCCGCCCCAATGAGCGCCAGCGGGCCGTTGGGCTCCCCAGTGCCATCACCGATGGGCACGATATCCTCGCTGCCGATCGAAACGAGCGACAGGGCCAGTGCCGTGAAGTCGTTGAGAACCACCAGGGATTCCCAACCGAATTCAGCCTGAAGCGCTCGCCTCGAGAAAGACCACGAGTTGTTCGTCAGTGTGATGAGGTCACCGGTGACCGCGGTGGCGACCGCGACGCCGGCGCGCCTGACCACCGGGTGTCCACAGGCCTGCAAATAGGTATGAAGCAGGTCCTGCAGCCCGGGGAATCGCCGACACTCGAAGACTTGGGTTTGCAGCAGCGGCCCACCATTGCCTGCCCGCAGTGCCAGGCGGGCATTGGTGCCGCCGATGTCAGCCAGAAGATCCATGGGTTCAGAGCGGGTCATCGATCCTCTTCCCGTCGGGGTCGAAAGCCACCACCGACCGCTCGTCGACGGCCAGATAAACCGCGTCCCCAGCTGCCAAGGGGCGCGGCAGGGCGGTGGTCTTGACCTGCAGATCAGAGCCCATCCCGTCA
>CAYYYC010000175.1:0-4793 GCA_964475695.1 uncultured Rubrivivax sp. | reverse complement strand
CACTGGACCTCCTTGAACTTCTTCGGGCGGACACCAACCGTGGGTCACCGCCCGTTCGTGAGCAGCGACTACCCTCGCGACGCTGCCAGGTAGAGCCTCGTGGACCTCGCTCCCGACCGGCAGAAGGCCAGAATGGGACGAGGCAGTTCCTCGAGCAGCCTGCCGAAAGCGGCGATTTCCTCGGGCGACTGATAGCCGCCCTGGACAGGAAGGAATTCGTACCGCAGGCCGGCAGCCCTGGCGGCCGCCTCGATGGCGGCGTTGGTGGGCTGCTCAGGGCCTTCCTCGAAGTCGGGGCGGTTGTTGATCACACTGCGAAAGCCCTGTCTCGCCGCCTCTGCCATCGCCTCGGGCGTCAACTGCGGGGCCACGCACACGTCAGCCGACAGCGACTGAAGGGGCAGCAACTCATCGTCCATGATCGTGTGATTCCTTGGTCTTTCGAAAACCCACCGAGTCGGCGTCAGGTCCGGCCGGCGCCGCTGAGCCCAGCCTTGATCAGCGAGGAGACCTGCGCCATGTCGGCCTTGCCCCCAAGCCGCTGCTTGGCCAGTGCCATGGCCTTGCCCATGTCGCCAGGCTTGCTGGCGCCCAGTTCGACGAGGATCTCACGCACCGCCAGACAGACCTGATCCGCATCCAGACGTGCCGGCAGGTAAGCCTGCAGGATGGCCGCTTCTGCAGACTCCTTCTGCGCCAGATCGTCCCGCCCGGCCTGTTCGAAGGCCGCTATGGAATCCCGGCGCTGCTTGATCAGCTTGTCGACCACGCTCACCACCGAAGCGTCGTCGAGCGTGATTCGCTCGTCGACTTCCCTTTGCTTGATGGCGGCCAGCAGCATCCGGATCGCGGACAGTCGCTCGGGCTGCCTGGCCTTCATTGCCGCCTTCATGTCCTCGGCGATTCGGTTCTTCAGTGTGGGATCTGACATTTCACCCATCCAAACAAAAGGCCCGCGGGCGATGACGCCGGGCGGGCCTCCATGGCTGGCCTGCAGCTCGGTGTCGAGCCAATCCGCTCAATAGAGCTTCTTGGGCAACTGCATGCTGCGAACGCGCTTGTAGTGGCGCTTGACCGCGGCGGCCTTCTTGCGTTTGCGCTCGGCCGTGGGCTTCTCATAGAACTCGCGCGCACGCAGGTCGGTCAGCAGGCCAAGCTTTTCGATGGTGCGCTTGAAGCGGCGCAGTGCCACATCGAAAGGCTCGTTTTCTTTGACTCGAATTGTCGTCATGGGGCAGTGGAATCGAAAGGATTGATTAAAACTCGAAAACCGTTGATTCTAGCATCCGCAACCCGTTTCCAAGCAAGACGGCCTTGGGCGCCCCCGGGGGACCTCGATGACTGCCAACACCAGACCCACAGAACTCCTGACCTGCCTGATTCAGCATGGCGTCGATTCGGGCACGGCCAGCCTTCTTGCCGCCCTGGAAGGGCATGTCGGATTGGGGTGGGTGGTCAAGTCGGCCCAGGCGCTGGCCTACACCGCCTGGTCCGGCGACTTGCCCATGGCGCGGGTCGGTTCCTGCCCGATGGCCGTGGGTCAGACGGACGAGGACCACTTCGAGCCGGTGCAGGCATCTTTGCTGCGCATGGCTGACCGCCTGGCGCTGCGTTCGGGCCAGGGGGCTGCCCAGATCCACGGATTGGAAATGGGCGGGTCGCCGGGCCAAGAGCGATCGTGTTCGCTCTGGACGGCCTGGAGATTGCCGATCGCGGCGGAAAGTGGGGAGCTGCCCACCCCATTGACGGCTCCTCCACCTCAGGGGTTGGTCGTGGTCTGGATCGCCAAGCCGCAGGAGCTTCCACAGGAGGGTGGATGTGCCGAGTCGATGCGACGGGAGCAGGCTCAGTCGGCCCAGGCTGCACAAGAGCACCCGCACTTTTCGGGTGTCTGCGGCTTGAGCCCGGTCACAGGGGAATGGGCCGGGTCTCGAGAGGACCTCCTGGGGCAGATCCGACGCGAAGCCGCATTGTTCGGCCGTGAGGGTCGGCGTTGTGCGCTCATGCTTCTGGCCTGGACCGGCGCCTTGGGTGGGCCGGCAGCCGAGGCAGCCCTGCAGGACCTGGCACGCAAGGCCATTGGCGGCCAGACCCGAGCCATGGACACAGTGGTCCAGATCAGCCCTTCACGCTTTGCCGTCCTGCTTTCGGGCGCATCGATGTCCACGGCTTTCGCGCGCTCGGAGTCCCTGCGTCGCCGGCTGGACGCGCTGAGCCTGGGGCAGTTTGGCGGGCCGCATCCTCCGCGCTGGTTTGCGGCAGTCTCAGGGCTGCCGCTGACCTCCGAGGATGCCTGCGGCCTGCTGCGGGCCACGGAGCACGCCCTTGGGCAGGCCCTGGATTGCGCTCGGCCCTGCACGCGGATTGCTCGAGTGCCGCTGGCGCTGCCTTTGGCCTGACCTCAGCGAGTGGGGTGGCTATCCCCGGGTCAGCATGTAGCCTGCCAGGCCATAGAGAAGGACGGCGAATACCCGCTTGAGCTGCGAGACGTTCAGCGCATGTGCGGTGCGCGCGCCCCAGGGTGCAGCCGACATGCTGCCCAGCGCAATGACGGCCAATGCGGGCAGGTACAGGACGCCAAAGGCACCCGGCAGAGGGGGCGGCATCGCCCAGCTGCCCAACAGATAGCCGGCCGTGTTGGCCAGCGCGATGGGAAAGCCCAGCGCGCTGGCCGTCCCCACCACCTGGTGGATCGGGACATTGCACCAGATCAGGTACGGCGCCGATGCGAATGCGCCGCCCGCGCCCACCAGGCCCGACAGAAGGCCCAGACCGGCGCCGGCCGTCGACTGTCCCAACCAGCCCGGCAGGCCGCGTGATGGACGCGGCTTGCGGTCCAGCAGCATCTGCGTGGCCGAAAAGGTGAGGAAGGCAACGAACATCAGCTCCAGCGCCCGGCCGCGCATGAGCGCGAAGATGCCCGCGCCTGCGATGAGGCCGCCGATGGTGATGCCCGGAGTCATGGCTCGCACGATGTCCCAACGCACCGTGCCGCGCTTCTGATGCGACCGAACGCTTGACAAGGCGGTGAACAGGATCGTGGCCATGGAAGTTGCGATGGCCATCTTGAAGGCCAGATCGGACGTCACGCCGCGATTGGCCAGGATGATCGTGAGAAACGGAACGATCAGCATCCCCCCGCCGATCCCCAGCAGGCCCGCGAGAAATCCGACACATGCGCCCAGCAGGAGCAGTTCGGCACCGAGCAGGAGATCCATCGTCTTTAGGGGGGGTGTTCGCCGCCTGCCGCAAGCCGCATTCCTGAACCCAGGGGATTCAGGTGGGCGAGGTCAGTCGGGCATCGGGTTCATCTGACGCGAGACGCTCACACCAGCCCGACGATATTCCAAGCCCGGGCTCCAAAGAGCATCGGTTCAAGGAAATCAAAGCCTGCGCACAGGCGGCGAACCTGCATATCTTAGTCGCCTAGAGCAGCCGGCCGTCCGCAGCCAGCGCTTCATCGAGGCGTCGCACCAGACCATTCAGGTCAAGGGTTGCGGCAATGCGGTCATGATCGGGTGTTTCGGATACCTCAGCCCCGGCGGGCTGGGGCGCAGGGCCGGCCGCTTCGAGCTCCGCCAGCCGATAGGCAAGGTTGAGGGCGGCCAGCACGGCCATGCGCTCGCGGGCCTTGACCTTGCCTGCATCGCGGATGGCGCTCATTTCGCGATCGACAGCCTCGACGGCGCGCATGAGCGCGGGCTGGCCGTCATCGGGGCAGGCCAGGATATAGCTCTGCCCGAGTATGGTCACCTCAACTTGTTTCACTCATCACCCCCTTGCGTTTCGACGGCGCTTTGGATCTGAGCCGGCAGCGCCGCAAGCAAGCCATCGATCCTCGCGCGGGCCGCTGTCAGCCGCCCGCGCAGCGCATCGCGCTCGGCGCTGATCTGTTCGATCTGCTGCTGCAGCAGCAACTGCGTGCGCTGCATCTCCGCATGGCGAACCAGGAGATGTTCCACGCGTTGGGCCAGGTCCTGAAGGGTTGACATCGGGGTGCGGGGTTGGGAGTGCTGGAATGTGGGCGTGCGCCTCAGGACTCGGCCTGACCGCCGAGCGCGGGAAGCTTGCGCCCCGTGTCACAGCAGTTTCTCACGGCGCAGGATGCGCAACTGGGGTTGCGGGCACGGCAAACATAGCGTCCGTGCAGGATCAGCCAGTGGTGGGCGTCGATCCGATAGGCCTGCGGCACTCGCCTGAGCAGAGCCTGCTCGACGGCCAGCGGGGTGCGTCCCCGGCCCAGCCCAGTGCGGTTGCTGACGCGGAAGATGTGGGTGTCGACAGCCATGGTCGGCTCGCCAAAGGCCACATTGAGCACGACGTTGGCCGTCTTGCGCCCAACCCCCGGCAGGGCCTCCAGGGCTTCACGGCTGCGCGGCACCTGGCCGTCATGATGCTGCACAAGCAGCCGGCAAGTCTCATGCAGGTGGCGCGCCTTGTTGCGGTACAGGCCGATCGTGCGGATGTGGGACTCGATCCCAGGTACCCCCAGGGCAAGCATCTGTCGTGCGGACGGCGCGACAGCAAAGAGCCCCCGGGTCGCCTTGTTGACGCCCACATCAGTCGCTTGGGCTGAAAGCAGCACTGCCGCCAGCAGTTCGAAGACGCTCGTGTAGGCCAGCTCGGTCTGGGGCTGCGGGTTCAGCGCCTTGAGCGTGGCGAAGAATGCCTCGACCTGGGTGGGGTTCATGCGCCTTGTCCACCGGAAGCGGCGCCGCGCAGCTTTTCGGCTCGGGCGGCAAGCCGCTCGTCCTGCTGGCGCTGCTCGCGCTCAAGCCTGGCGCGGCGATCCT
>CAYYYC010000174.1:1873-4794 GCA_964475695.1 uncultured Rubrivivax sp. | reverse complement strand
CCGCTGGCGCCCCACCTCAAGCCCTGGCGCCCAGATGGGCCCCCCCTGACAAAATGTCAGGCGCACGAACCAGGGCAGGCGCTGAACAATGAACTGCGCGGTGCCGATCCAGGCCGAGCGTGCGCAAGAGTCTGCCGAAATGGCGACCCTCAGGCAGGGCACGCCCAGGCTCAGCATGGCCTGGCCGTAGGCCCAGGACTGCTGCAGGGGGGCCCATGACTCATTGCCCAACGCTTCCCAGCGGTGCCGGTCATCCGGATTCCAGGTCAGGTGCATGGCCTGATTACACTCGATGCGATGAAAGACAGCGACCGCAGGAACCATGAGCGGGGTGTCGTGATGGGATGGCGCCTGCCCGGTGAGCGACTGACGGCCACCGGTTGGGCCGTCGCCTTCGGTGTCCTGGTCCTGCCGGTTCTGGTGATGGGCCTGCTGCTTGATGCATTGGCTCAGTGGATCTGGGGATGGTGCCTGGGCGTCTGGTGCTGGTTCTGAGGGCTCGGTGGGCTCTGTAAACAGTCAGGACGCTGATGCGGTGGTCATCGGGGCCGGCGTGGTCGGTCTGGCGGTGGCACGCGCCTTGGCCATGAGCGGTCGCGAGGTGCTGATCCTGGAATCGCAGCAGGCGTTTGGCACCGGAACGAGTTCCCGCAGCAGTGAAGTGCTGCACGCCGGCCTCTACTATGCCCAAGGCTCGCTCAAGGCGAGGACTTGCGTTCGCGGCAGGGCGCTGCTCCTGGAATTCGCCCGCCGCTGCGGTGTGGCGCATCGTATTTTGGGCAAATGGGTGGTGGCCTGCGAGAGCGCTCAGGAAGCGGACCTGGCCCGCCTGCATCGCAACGCGCTGGACAACGGTGTGCCTGGTCTGAGCATCCTCGATGGCGCCCAGGCTCGAGTGCGGGAGCCATTGCTGCGCTGCAGCTTGGCTCTGGAATCGCAGGGCAGCGGCATCATCGACAGCCATGCTCTGATGCTTGCCCTGTTGGGGCAAGCCCAGGGGAAGGGGGCGCAGATTGCGGTCTGCAGCCCGGTGGTCGGCGGCGCGGTACGGCCCGACGGCTCCATCGAACTGCGCGTGGGTGGCGCCGAGCCGATGCGACTGCACGCCCGAACGGTGGTCAATTGCGCAGGGCTGACCGCCGCAGCGCTGGCGCGTCGCATCGAGGGCATTCCTCCCGACTCGATTCCGCCGAGCCACTTCTGCAAGGGGCGAATCTGGGGCTGGACTTCGAAGTGCAGGAGCAGCGCCGCCTGTCATTCGCGCGTGAAATCCGGCGCTACTGGCCTGGGTTGCCCGATGCAGCCCTCAGGCCCGACTACAGCGGGGTGCGACCCAAGATCGTCGGCCCTGGCCAGGCGAGCGCTGATTTCATGCTCAGCACCTGCGCGCAGCATGGGGTGCCCGGTTGGGTGGCTTTCTATGGCATCGAATCTCCAGGGCTGACCGCGTGCCTGGCGCTGGCTGAAGAAGCGTTGAGCGCCGTCAAGGCGGTGCAGATGTCCTGACCCTGTGCATTCCGGACAGACCCAGGCTTGACGCCACTCAGCCCAGCGGGATGTCCTGCCTGCGAGCATGGCGCTCCCTTGTTCAATGCAGGAAGTCCGTTCCATGCTGCACTCCAACACCGCTGGGTCGGCCTGCCGTCCCGCTCGCTTCATGCCCAGGCCCGTCCGGCTTGCATTGACCGTGGCTGTGGCCGCGGCCCCGGCCCTGAGCATCGCGCAGATGGGCTCGGCAGGCCAGGAACGCTTGTTTTCTTTGGGTTTGGCCGGCACCGCCACGCACTGGCGGGCAAGCTGTCTTGCGCTGGGGCTGTGCGACCGCAACGACTCGGGCTGGCGCCTCACGGGCTCCTGGCACCTGTCTCCGCAGGCATCGTTGGAGGTGGTGGCAACCGACCAGGGCCGGGTTCATGCGCAAGCCTTCGGCGTGGCCGGGTTGCGCAGCACGGAACTTCGGGTCCGAGGCCTGGGGCTTGGCGCGGCCTGGACCGTGCCTGTGCGCACAGATTGGCTCCTTGCCCTGCGGGCGGGGATTCTTTCCAACCGGGCGCAGTGGACGGAGCGGGACTCGGCCCTGGAAGCGGAAAGTGCCCAGCGCCGCACCGACCCCACGGCCGGCTTGGGACTGTCCTGGCGCGTGTCCCCCCAATGGTCGATCGACGGTCGGCTCGACTGGACCCGCACCCGCTTGACCCCGCCGGCCGAAAGCCTTTTGGGCGGCGGCTCCACCAACGCCCACCAGTGGGGCTTGGGCTTGACGGCCAGCTTCTAGTTCAGCGGCGCCAGCCGCACACTCCCATCGGCCACAGGTTGGGACAGGGGCGCATGTCGCCAGCGGGCGACCTGCCCCGGCGCCAGCCAGAGGCGCGCCTTGCGCAGCAGCTCGCCCAGCACCAGCCGCATCTGCGCATCTGCCAGCTGGGCGCCCAGGCACAGGTGGGGCCCGCCGCCGAAGGGCGCCCAGGCGTAGGGGTGTGGCGCCGGTTGGATGTGTCGCTCGGGGTTGAAATCATCGGCCTCGGGCCACCAGGCGCCATCGCGCTGGACATGCAGGGGCGCCAGGCTCAGGACGGCTCCCTTGGGAAGGCAGACCCCGTCGACTTCCACATCCCGGATGGCCTGCCGCTGGAAGAATGCCACCGGCGGATGCAGGCGCAGGACTTCCCGGATGAATCGGCCCAGCAGCGGCTGGCCGGCCAGCCGCTCCGTCGGCGCGCACGGGGCCTGTGGGGCGAGCTGTTCCCGCCTGAGGGCGTCCTGCCATTGGGGGTGCTGCGCCAGCAGAACGACGGCCGAGCTCAGGGCGCTGGCGGTGGTGTCGTGGGCGGCCATCATCAGAAAGACCAGATGGTCGACGATTTCATCGTCTTCGAGCCGCTGGCCGGTTTCATCGTTGGCTTCGATGAGGCGGCTGAGCA
>CAYYYC010000174.1:0-1863 GCA_964475695.1 uncultured Rubrivivax sp. | reverse complement strand
ATCAGAAAGACCAGATGGTCGACGATCTCCGGATCCTGCAGTTGATGCCCATCCTCGTCTCGGGCTTGCACAAGTTGGCTCAGCAGGTCCGGGCCGGGCTGGGCGCGGCGCCTGGCCGTCAGGGCCCCAAGCTGCGCCGTCAGGCGCTGGCGCGCCTTCAGGCCCCGGGCATAGCGGCGCCCGATCAGGGGCATGCGGATCAGCGCAGTGGAGGCCTGCACCAGCTCTGCAAAATCACGCTCGGCCCGGCTGACCTCGCGGGGATCGGTCAAGGCCAGCAGAAGGTCCGCCGCCCTCGAGAGGGCCAGGTGACGCATCGCCGGCAGCCCCATGGCGTCCAGAGCGCCACTGTGCACCCAGCGCGCCGTGGCCAACTCCACGGGCCGCACCATTCGCCGAAGGTAGCCGTCGAGGGCGTCTCGCTTCATGGCGGGCAGCAGGAGCCGGCGATGGTGGCGGTGCTCATCGCCATCGCGAAGCAGCAGGCCCCGTGGGAAAAGTTCGCCGAGCAGTGGGGACCAACCCCCTCGGGCGCTGAACGCCCGGCTGCGATCCAGCAGGACGGTTTCCAGGGCGCTTGCGCTCAGCAGCAGCACCTGCGGCTGGCCACCAATCACTGTGCGTGCCACAGGCCCCAGCGTCGAATGGATCGCCCGCGTGAAGGCCAGCGGCCTTCGCAGGATCTGCAGGTCAGACCAGAACGGCGCGCCGCCAGCCGTGGGCAGGTGGGCCAGCCGATGCCAGGCCGCGCGATGGAAGGTGCCGCCGGTGGGGAAGGGCCTGAGCAGGTCTTGCACTGAGAGTGGGTGCGGTGGCGCGGGCTGACGGGTCATTTGCCGCCGCGCTGCAGGAGTTCCGAGATTTCCGCGGCTGCGCTGCGCAGGGCAGCCAACAGGGGCCCGACAACAGTGCGCCGGGGACGGCCCGAAGCCATGCTGATGTTCAGCGCCGCAGCCACGCCCCCGGAACGGTCGAGGATTGGAGCGGCCAAGGATGTCAGGCCCTGCTCAAGCTCATCGGCCACGAGGCACCAGCCCTGCAGCCGAGCCTGCTCGATGGCGCCGAGCACGGCCTTGGGGTCGGTCATCGTGGCCGGCGTGGATGCGGGCAGGGGCCGGCTGCCGAGGATTGCAAGCCTCTGGGCCGGCGTCAGCCCCCCGAGCAGCACCCGCCCCATGGAGGTGCAGTGGGCCGGCAACCGGCTGCCCACGCCCAGGTTGATGCTCATGATCCTTCGCGCCGGAACCCGCATCAGGTAGACGATCTCCCGCCCATCCAAAACAGCCATCGAACACGACTCCTGCACCTGTGCGGCCAGGCGCTGCATGGCGGGCTCGGCCAGATGCCACAGGGGCTGTGCGCTCAGGTAGGCGAAGCCGAGCTCCATGATCCGAGGCGTCAGGGCGAAGTGCCGCCCCTGGGCCTGAACATAGCCCAGGCCCTGCAGGGTCAGCAGGATGCGCCTGGCGCCGGCCCTCGAAAGACCGGTGCGCAGGGCCACCTCGGAGAGGGTCTGCTCGGGGTGTCCCGCATCGAAGCTGCGGATCACCTGCAGGCCCCGGGCGAAGGACTGGACATGCCGGTCCGATGGGCGGGGCGCTTGGGCTGGGGACATCGACGGAATTATCGGGGTGAGGCCGCCGCGCCCGGAGGATTCGATACCATTTCAACTCCCTCGGCGCATCCGCGCATCAACAGACAGGAGACGGCACATGGCCATGGACGTGGTGGACTACGAGATCAAGGGATCGGAGATGCAACTCGTGGAGGTTGAGCTCGACCCAGGGGAGGCGGCCGTGGGCGAGGCGGGCAGCATGATGTTCATGGACGCCGGCATTGCCATGGACACCGTGTTTGGCGACG
>CAYYYC010000173.1:0-4822 GCA_964475695.1 uncultured Rubrivivax sp. | reverse complement strand
CCTGCATCAGCACCGACAGCATGTTCTTGCTGCGCACCAGGCCGCCGTAGAACAGCGCCAGCCCTGGGATGGTCATCAGGATCACCAGGGCGGTGGCCGTGGTCATGAAGGCCGTGTCGCCCTTGTTGGGGACCGGGACGGGCGCGGCGGCTTGGGAGGCCGCGTCGGCCGGCGCTGCCGCTGCGGCAGCCTCAGCGGCAGCCGAGGCGGCTGATGCGGCAGCAGGCGCGGCCTGGGCCCAGCTCAGCTCTGGCGCGCCGAAAAGGCCCAGGGCAGCCAGCGCCAGGGCAAAGGTGGCAAAAAACTTTCTCATCACAGTGCATCCTTTCCGGTCTCGCCCGTGCGGATGCGCAGCACCTGCTCCAGCGGCGACACGAAGATCTTGCCGTCGCCGATCTTGCCGGTTCGGGCTGCGCTTTCTATGGCCTCAATGACGCGGTCGACGATCGCCTCGTCCACTGCAGCCTCAACCTTGACCTTGGGCAGAAAATCCACCACATATTCGGCGCCGCGATACAGCTCCGTGTGGCCTTTCTGCCGGCCGAATCCCTTGACCTCGGTCACGGTCAATCCCTGAACGCCCAGGGCGCTGAGCGCCTCCCGGACCTCATCAAGCTTGAAGGGCTTGACGATGGCAGTCACCATCTTCATGAAACGTCTCCTCAACGACTTTCGGTGTCAGAAGTTGTACTTCAGGCCCACGACGATCCCGCCCTTGCCCAGGCCCTTGCCATTGGGGGCCGCGTAGGAGCTCTTGGGGGCGTCGGTGCCGATGAGCGCGATGCTGGGGACCAGACCGTTGAAGTCCTTGCTCAGCGTCAGCGAGTAGTCGGTGTAGGAGTAGATGCCATTGCCGGCGCCGGCCACGCGTTGGTGGCCCACATGGGGCGCCAGGGTCAGGCCGCCGCCAAGGTCGAAGCTGGCGGTGAGATCCACATACCCGCTGCCCTTGCTCTTGGCGAATCCGAACAGGTTGGAGGTGGCGTGCGAATACTTCAGGGTGAAGGCACCCATCGTGATCGCGCCGTAGAACTCCTGCGTGTCCGGACTGACGCCCAGGCCGTGGCTCGGGTAGATGTAGCGCAGGGCTCCGACATCGTAGGACACACCTTCGGTGATCGTCCCCTTGTAGCCGCCATACAGGTCGATTTCAAGGTCCGCGCCGCCGCCGCTGTCCTTGATCCACTTGATGGTCGAGCCCCAGCCGCCGATGTAGAAGCCGCTGGGAAACGCGTAGTCTGCCCCGGCTTGGACGGCGGGGTCGAAGCGTGACTGGGAGATGCCGCGGTAGCGGTACTCGGAAAACACGCCGGCATTGAATGTCAGGGGGCTGGCCTGCTGGGCCTGCGCCACGCCCGGGGCCAGGGGGGCCATAGCCAGAAGGGCGGCAGTCGCCGCGGTGGACAGAAGGGTCTTTCTCATGGGATCTCCTTTGGAAGTGCGAAAGATCGGTACAACACTGGGACGGGGCAACTTCCATGCCATGCCTGAGGCGGTTTGGCCGGTGCCCAATCCGCCGGATCTGCACCAAGAGGGTGCGAACCTGCAGATTTGGTCGCCTTGTGGGCACGGCGGCGCACCAAACCGGCTCCTGGGGGTCACTCCTCGGGGCGACGCGCCCGAGGGGTCGCGCCGAGAAAATGCTCAGGCCGGGCACACACGGCGGTCGGGCAGCATGGGGGGCAGGGGCAAATGGGGCTGGCGGTGGTCCACAGTCGTGCGATCGACGGTCTTCGCGCTGAGCCGGTTCGGGTGGAAGTTCATGTGGCCAATGGGCTGCCCTGCCTGACCTTGGTCGGCCTGGCCGACACGGAAGTGCGCGAGGCCCGGGAGCGGGTCCGCTCGGCGCTCATCCACAGCGGGCTGGGCTACCCGACCAACCAGCGGATCACGGTCAGCCTGGCTCCGGCCGACCTGCCCAAGGAATCCGGGCGATTCGATCTGCCCATCGCCCTGGGCATCCTGGCCGCGCAGGGCCTGCTGGATCCTCGACGGCTGGATGAACATGAGTTCGCGGGCGAGTTGTCCCTGGCGGGCGAACTGCAGCCGGTGCGCGGAGCGCTGGCCTTGGCCCTGGGGCTGCAGCGGCAGTCGGGAGGCTCTGCGCATCGGCACCTGGTGCTGCCTGAGGCCAGCGCCGGCGAAGCGGCACAGGTGCCCGGCGTGGTCGTGCTGCAGGCCCGGGATCTGCTGCAGGTCGTCCGCGCACTTGAGCCGCAGTCCGGCAGCGCGCCGCTGCAGCGTGCCGCACCCAAAGGCATGGCCGCCGGCTCTCCATCGGCGGCGGGGCAGGGATCCGGCCCGGTCTGCCTGCGCGATGTGCGCGGTCAGGGGGCCGCGAAGCGTGCGCTGGAGGTGGCCGCGGCCGGCCACCACAGCCTGCTCCTTGTCGGCCCTCCGGGCAGTGGCAAGTCGATGCTGGCGCAACGATTGCCGGGCCTGCTGCCGCCCCTGACCGATGCGCAGGCGCTCGATTGCGCCGCGATGGCCAGCATCGCCGGCGCCGGGGCCGCAGGGCCGCGATGGGGCCAGCGCCCCTGGCGAGCGCCCCACCACAGCAGCAGTGCCGCGGCCTTGGTGGGGGGCGGCAACCCGCCACGGCCTGGAGAGATGTCGCTGGCCGACCATGGCGTGCTCTTTCTCGACGAACTGCCCGAATTCACTCGTCGGGCGCTCGAGTCCTTGCGCGAGCCGCTGGAAACCGGGCAGGTGTCCTTGTCCAGGGCGGGCCGTCAGGCCCACTTTCCCTGCCGCGTGCTGCTGGTGGCGGCCATGAACCCCTGCCCCTGCGGCTGGCTGGGCCAACACTCGGCGGGCACACCCGCATGCCGCTGCACCGCCGATGCGGTTGCGCGCTATCAAGGGCGCTTGTCGGGCCCGCTGCTGGACCGCATCGACCTGCAGCTCCATGTGGCCGCGTCGGCGACGCCGGATCTCCTGAGCCCGCCTCAGGGCCCCAGCAGTGCCGAAGTGGCTCAGCGGGCCGCCAGGGCGCGGGACCGCCAGTTGGCCCGGCAGGGATGCTGCAACGCGGACCTGCCCGCCGCAGCGCTGGGCACCCATGCACCCTTGCAGGCCAGCGCACACAACCTGCTGAACCGGGCCGGACAACGGCTGGGCATGAGCGGGCGCAGCCTTCACAGGGTTGTGCGCATCGCCCGCACACTCGCCGATCTGGCCGACGAGCCGGCCGTGGGCGCCGAGCATCTGGCCGAGGCACTTCAGCTGCGCCGCGCACTGCTGGCCGAGCCGGGGCGCCCGGCCGCCGGTTGAAGCGCCGCCGGCTCAGTCCAGCAGCGGAGCCAGCGCCCTGCGGGCCTGCTCCAGCGCCAAGCCCTGGCGCTCAGCCCAGTCCTGAAGCTGGTCCTGCCCGATCTTTCCCACATTGAAATAGCGCGCCTCCGGATGGGCCAGGTAGAAGCCGCTCACGCTCGACGCGGGCGTCATCGCCAGGCTGTCTGTCAGACCCATGCCGATCTCCGGGGCATCGAGCACCCGGAACAGGTCGCGCTTGACGAGGTGGTCGGGACAGGCAGGGTAGCCGGGCGCCGGACGAATGCCTCGGTACGCCTCGGCGATCAGTTCGGCGTTGCTGAGCTCTTCGCCTGACGCATAGCCCCAGAGCTCGGTGCGCACCCGCTGGTGCAGCCGCTCGGCAAAGGCCTCGGCCAAGCGATCGGCCAGCGCCTTGAGCAGGATGGCCTGGTAATCGTCGTGCCCGGCCAGAAACTCCGCCTCCTTCCTGTCCACGCCCTGGCAGCTGACCGCAAACAGGCCGATGTAGTCGATCAGGCCGCTTTGGCGTGGGGCGACGAAGTCGGACAGGCAGCGATTGGGGCGCGGACGTCCATCCACCACCGGCCGTTGCGTCTGCAAGCGCAGCCCGCGCCAGACCATCAGCGGGGCGCTCGCGGCGCCATCCCAGTTCGCCCGATGAATCTCAATGTCATCGCCCGACGACTGCGCCGGCAGCAGCGCCAGCACGCCGTGGCACTGCAGCCAGCGGCCATCAATGATGCGCTTGAGCATGCGCTGCGCATCGTCGAACACCTTGCGCGCGGCCTGGCCGACCACGGCGTCGTCCAGGATGCCCGGATAGCTCCCGGCAAGGTCCCAGGTCTGGAAGAAAGGCGTCCAGTCGATGCACTGGGCAATCTCGGCCAGGTCGTGGTTTCGGAAGACCCGGCGCCCCAGAAAACGCGGCTTTGGCGGCGTGTACGCTGACCAGTCGATGGCCGCCGGGTTCGCGCGGGCCTGAGCCAGGCTGACCAGGGGCGTGGACTTTCTGGCCGCATGCTGGGCGCGCACACGCTCCTGATCGGCATCCAGATCGGCGATGAAGCGCGGCGCGCGCTCGTCGCTCAACAGGTCCGAGCACACGCCCACGCTGCGAGAGGCGTCCGGGACATACACCACAGGCCCCTCGTAATGGGGCGCGATCTTGACCGCGGTATGCACACGGCTGGTGGTGGCCCCGCCGATGAGCGCGGAAATAGGGGTCGCGCTGCATCTCTGCGGCCACATGCTGCATCTCTTCCAGGCTCGGGGTGATCAGTCCGGACAGGCCGATGATGTCGGCCGACTCCTGCTTGGCCTTGTCCAGGATGGCTTGGGCCGCAACCATGACGCCCATGTTGATGACTTCAAAGTTGTTGCATTGAAGGACCACAGTCACGATGTTCTTGCCGATGTCATGCACATCGCCCTTGACGGTGGCGATCACGATCTTGCCCTTGGCCTTGGCTTGGCCGCCCGCATCCAGCAGCGCCTGCTTCTCGGCCTCGATGTAGGGCAGCAGATGGGCCACGGCCTGCTTCATCAC
>CAYYYC010000172.1:0-4836 GCA_964475695.1 uncultured Rubrivivax sp. | reverse complement strand
GCAGGTCGGTGGGGTCGAGCAGGCTGGCGCGCAGGTCGATCACCGGCAGGCCGCGGGCGGCGGCAATGCGCCGCACGATGGAACTCTTGCCCACACCAGGCGGGCCCCAAATGAAGGCGGGCCAGCGCTGGGCCAACAGGGATTCGAGAACCGTGGTCAGGCGGGAGGGTTTCATCGGCTCAGGCCCAGGAAGGACCCCAGGCGTTTCATGGAAGAAGGCGGGCTGTGCTGCTGCCACCAGGCGCAGCGCACCCATTCGTCGCGCTCGGCCATCCAGGCCCAGGGCCTGTGTCGCATCAGGCGCATCGCCACCCCACGGGGCAGGGCCACGGTGGTGAGCAGCGATCCGCCCAGGGCCGAGGTGATGTCGCGCAGCGGCGCCCACCAGCCACTGCTGCGGGCGCCGGGCTGCATCAGGTCGGGCAGTGGGGCCAGGAAGGCATGGTCTTCGCGCTGCAGGTGCAGCCACAGACCGGCCCCATCCTCCTGCGCGGCCAGGCCTGCGGCATGCATCTCCATCAGCAACTCGGGTGGCGCCTCGCGCAGCAGCAGGCTGTGGTCGTCGCGCTCAAACAGCACCACCCCGCTGGCCACGCAGGTCACCGCGGGCGCCTCGGCGTGGGGGCGCAGGCGGGGCGCTGGCTTGGCCACGCGAAGCAGGCTCAGGTTGGATCGCACCGGCTGTCGGGCCAGGCGTGGTTGGGCCGGCGGCTCCTGCCGGAGGCTCCTGAGCTCGGTCTGCGCGCGCAGCCGCAGCAGCTCGCCCTGGGCCGGGTCACCCACTTCCACGGTGGGCGGCTCACGCCAGGCCCGCAGGGAAGCCACCAGGCTGCGCGTGGCCTCGAGCTCCACCAGTTCGGCGCTGTAGTGGTGAACCCGCTCGACCGTGTCCACATAGTGCAGGGATTCGCCCATGCAGACGAAGTAGCCCGCATCCACCCCATGGCCATCCCCGCGAAAGCCCGCCCGCGAAACATCGCGCACCAGCCCGGCGGCCAGCAGGATGTCCCTGCGTTCACGTCGGAAGGGCAGGATGGCCTGCGGCATCCCGGACATCGCGGCACTCAGCAAACGCATGCCGCCGCCATTGAGCCCGCGCCGCTCCAGCGCCGCATCCAAGACCTGCTCGAGTTCCGGGTCTGGCTCCAGGCCCTCGGGCGAGCCCACGGCCAGCGCCAGGTAGACCGCCATCAGGCTGATCTCCACCGTCTGCTGGCGCACATCCCCAGGCGGTGGCTCGGCTCGGTTTCGGGCGGGACGATTCATGGCCGCACCTTGGCGGTTTTCTCGGCGGGCGGCGCCACTGCGGACTGCGCGGCCAGCTCGGGCCGCGCAGCGCGGTCCGTCGCGGGCCGAAGCTGCAGAGCCGAGCGCAGGCGCGCGCACAGGGCGGCGGCCTGTGCGGGGTTGACCATGGCCACGAAGCCCAGCCGCCCCTGCAGCGCGGCCACTTCCTGCGGCCGTCCCTGCCAGTGCGGCACGCGGCCGCATTCCACCCGGTGCACCGCCGCACGCAACCGCCGGCGCGCGGCGCGCGGCACCCCCACCTCGTCATTGACCACCAGGCCCGTGACCATCTGTCGGCGGCCGCGGCGAAACACATTGGTCTTGCGCGGGTCCAGCATCAGGCCGATCCGGGCCAGAGTGCGCTCGGCCAGCTTGATCAAGCCCACCGCCTCGGAGCCGCCCGAAAAGGTCAGGTCGTCGGCGTATCGGGTGTAGCGGGCGCCCAGCCGTTGGGCGTTTCGGTGCAGCACATCGTCGGTGCGGCACAGCACCCGGTTGAGCAGGGCCGGGCTGGTGGGGGCACCCACCGGCAAGGCGCCCTGCGCGGTGCACAGGTCAGCCAGCAGACTGATGGCCTGCTGGCCAAGACGCGCCCCCAGATCGCGGCGCAGCGCGGCCAGCACCAGCGGCCAGCGCACGCTGGGAAAGCAATGGCGGATGTCGGCATTGGCCACCACCGTCCGCCCCACATGGGGGCGCGCGTTGTCGACGATCGAGCGGCCCGCCACGAAGCCGCAGGCCGCCTCATGGCAGCCCAGCGGCGCCAGCAGGCGCTCCAGGATGGCGCGCTGCACCGACTTGAGCGCCGGCGGCGGGGCATGGATCATCCGCTCGCCGCCCCCACGCTTGGGAATGGCCCGCTGGGCGTAAGCCGCATCGAGCTTGCCGCCACTGGGTGCCCGGTGGTCGCAGCGGGCCAGGCACTTCAGCAAGTTGGCCGCGTTCTGGCCACCCAACGCCCGCACCAACTCCAGCACCGCCGCATCGTGGGCCATGCGCCGCTGCTCTGCCGGCTCCAGCGCGGCCTGCGCGGCGGTGTGGCGCAGCTGGGCCATCGCCCCGGTGCAGGCCTGGTCGAACGCCTCCTGACCGAGCTGTTCGTGCAGCTGTTGCAGCCGCGTGCCATCACGTCGGCCCACCAGCACCAGGCCCATTGCCCGATTGGCCAGAGGCTGCTGCGGCAGCCATTGGCTCAGGTTTCTGAAGGGACCCAGCCCCGGTGGCATGAGCGCCGAGAGCTGGGCCAGCTCGCCCGCATCACGGGTGCGCGCCAGACGGTTTCTCCAGGCGTGCTGGCGCAAGGCAAGCGGGAGGCTGGGGCTGGCCATGAACACATCGAGCGTCTGCAGCGGGGTGCCGGAGTTGCGCGCCAGTCGCTCCACCCATTCCTGCGGCGCGTGTGTGACCAGGGCGCGCGCGGCCAGAGGGTCCCGCATCAACCAGGCCTTGAGGAAGGTCAGCGGCCGGGTGGGCAGCAGCTCCGGCGTGTGCAGCGAGCGCGCCACCACCGCCTGAAAAGCACCGGGCACCAACGGCTGCTTGCCCGCAGCAAACACCGCAACCGCCTCACGCAGCGGGCGGGTCTGCGCCAGGGCCAGGTCTTCGATCCGCTCCCAGCCCGGGCAGCCATAGGCCGTGGCGATCCACCGGCCCCAGCCGTAATCCCAGCGGTGGCGCCAGTGCATGTCAATGGCCGTCTGCGCCAGTTGCCGCAAGGTCATGGCTTCCTGTGCATCGGGGGCGGCGGCCATCATGGCCAGGTAAGGCCTCGCATCGGACAGGGCCTGCAGCCGCCGCGCCATCAGGGACACGCCGTTGTAGTGCAAGTCCTGCACCGAGCGCGCGAAGGTGCGCAGGTCCAGCGTGGACCAACCAACCGCGCCCGAGTGCAGCAGACGGCCGTAACCGCTGCGGATCAGCGCCTCCTGCTGCGCCTGCGTCCAGCCACGCCGGATGGGCGCGAGATCCTGAACCACGATGGGCACCTGACGCGAGCCTGGCGGCTGATCGAATTCCCCGGCCATGATTCGCCGCGCCACTTCGGAAGGCGGCATCGCCCACCAAGCCGGCAGCGGCTGCGGCGCCCACTCTTGCAGGCGTGCCAGACACGCCGCCGGCAGTGTCTGCCACGGGCCAAAGGCCTCGTGGGTGGATTCATGCTCGTGCATGGAGTGCAAGGCCCAGGGCTCGTTGCGCAGTCGCCGGCCCAGCGCGCGTGCGACCGGGGTGTCTGGAATGCGCCCGAGCAGCGCTTCGACGCCGGCGAGGCGGCGCCCACGGATGTCCATCATCAGGGACACCATCACGCCTTCGATGCGATCGCTTTCGCGCATGAGCTCGGTCAGGCGCTGCGCCACGGCCTGGTGCTGCAGCAGCCCCTGGGCCAGCGTCTGTGGCCACAGCTCAGGCAGTTGGTGCAGCAGTTCCTGTGATGGGTGCGGCAGCAGCGCAAATTCATGCTCGCCGATGCGCCGCCATTGCCGGCCGTCCTGCGCCGCCGCGCGCAGGGCCCGGGCCAATTCCACCCGGCGCTGAAAGCTCGAGGCCGCCGGCTGCGAGGCCGCCACGCCCAACACCGCGGCCAACCCCGCGCCCTGGCCATACACATGCGCCATGCGATAGCGCAGGCGAATGCTGCCGCGATAGCCGGTGTGGCGGCCCAGGTCTGGAACCGCGGCCTCCTGCGGGCTGGCGGCCATCAGGAAGTTCACCAGCGTGCGGTGCCGCGGGTCTCCCTCGGCGCGAGGGCCGGCCGCCCAGCGCCGCAGGGTCAACTCGCGCAGCCGCACCGCTTCCGATTGCGTGGCCGGTTGCGCCAGCCCCGCCCGGTACAGCAGTCCGATGTGGATGCGCGCGGAAAAGCACGCCGCCCAGGCTTGCTGAAGCAGGAAGCGGTCGTCCCGCTGCGGCATCAGGGCCCGCAAGCGCGGCCACAGCGGGTCGCTCAGTTGCGCGATGCCTGCCCAGGCGGCCTGGCCAAAATCCGCCGCCCATGGGTTCAGCGAGGTCAGCAGCGCGGCCAGACGAGACTCCAACTCGTCCAGCATCGCAGACAGGGCCTGCTGCCGTTCCTGCGGTGTGGTCGGCACCGCGCTCATCGTGGGAGGCCCCCCACCCGGTTCACTGCCTCATCGGGAAAACGGACGCTTGCAGAACGGCCGCTGCTTTCCAAGCTTTCGGATCCGCGCACCCCGCGCGGGACGATTGCTTGGAACGCAGAGGCCGGGCGAAAAGCGTGCGAAGCCACACCAACGGTGCGATCCTGGCGATGCGCCAGGGGAGCCTGAACGGGGGGTGGGGGGCCGAAAACCATGCACCCATGGTGACCGCTCCAAGGCTCACCGAGTGAGCTGGATGAAATCACAGCACACCAGACGCCCGGCACGCCACCCGGGTGCGCGAGGATGCCCCGAAAGCAGGAGGCCGGTAGCATGTGCTTCCTTCGAGAAGCGCAGCCCAAACCGACAAGCCCATGGCCCTGATCCATCCCACCCTCCCCCACCCCCGGGTGGTTGCCTCACAGGGATTGGCCGCTGAAGTGGCCGTGCT
>CAYYYC010000171.1:0-4844 GCA_964475695.1 uncultured Rubrivivax sp. | reverse complement strand
AGGCGTTGCGTGCCGCCCGCACCCGGCACCAGCCCCAGCTTCACCTCGGGCAAGGCGATCTGTGCACCCGGCGCCACCACGCGATAGTGGCAACCCAGCGCCAGTTCAAGTCCACCGCCCATGCACACGGTATGAATGGCCGCCACCACCGGCTTGGGCGTGTTTTCGCAAAGGCGGAGCAGGCTCAGCAGGTTGGGTTCCTGGATGGCCTTGGGTGAGCCGAACTCGCGGATGTCCGCACCACCCGAAAAGGCCTTGCCTGCCCCGGTGATGACGATGGCCTTGATGGCCGCATCGGCCACGGCCTGTTCGATGCCTGCAGCGATGGCCTGGCGCGTGGCCAGGCCCAGGCCGTTGACCGGCGGATTGTTCAGCGTGATGACGGCAACGGCGCCGCGCACCTCGTAGCTTGCGCTCATGGGGCGAATCTCCTCGGGAGCGGGGGGTGAAAAACAGGCAGGAAAAGCCGCGCGAGAGCACGACGGAGGAATTCTAGTGGGCGCAAGGTCGCGGACCCGGCTCAGACCTCCAGCCACTCCTTTCGAATGTAGCGGTTGTCGCGCAGTTCGGTGGGCGTGCCCTCGAAAACGATCTGCCCATGCCCCATGACCAGGCAGCGCTCCGAGACCTGAAGCGCAATCGTGAGCTTCTGCTCAACCAGAAGGACGGCGACACCTCGCCGCTTGAGTTCGCGAAGGTACTCGGCCACCTGCTCCACGATCTTGGGCGCCAAGCCCTCGGTTGGCTCGTCGATCATGATCAGATCCGGGTCACCCATCAGGGTTCGGCAAAGGGTGAGCATCTGCTGCTCGCCGCCAGAGAGAACGCCAGCTTCGGTGTGCTGGCGCTCCTTGAGGCGCGGAAACAGTGCATACATGTCATCGAACCGCCATCGCGCCTTGGGATTCGGCTTGGCCGCCTTGCAGCCAAGCATCAGGTTCTGGTGCACCGTGAGTTTGGGGAAGATATCGCGGTTTTCAGGGACATAGCCCAAGCCCAGATGGGCAATCTCAAATGCCTTGGCCCCAATGAGCTCGCGCTTGCCCCACTGCACCGAACCGGTCGCGTCAACAAGCCCCATCACCGCCTTGACGGTGGTGGATCGGCCCGATCCGTTGCGGCCGAGTAGCCCCACAATCTCGCCCGCCTGAACCGTGAAGTTCACACCGTGCAGCACATGGCTTTTCCCGTAGAAGGCGTGGAGGTTGGAAACTTGCAGCATGGAAGGGGTGGCTCCGTGGGGTCAGACCGCGGCCGAGGACGCCTGCTGCTCGGCAAGGACGGAGCCCAGGTAGGCCTCCTGGACTCGAGGGTCCGAGCGCACCCGCTCGGGCGTGTCGAATGCGATCACTTCGCCGTAGACAAGCACCGCAATCTTGTCCGCCAGACCGAAGACCACGCCCATGTCATGCTCAACGGTCAGGAGCGTCTTGCCGTTCGTCACCTCGCGGATCAGTCTGACGAAACGGGTGGTCTCACTCTTGCTCATGCCCGCCGTCGGCTCATCGAGCAGGATGACGGAGGAACCTCCCGCAATCGTGACCCCCACCTCGAGAGCGCGTTGCTCCGCATAGGTGAGGTTCATTGCCAGATGGTCACGCTTCTTGTCGAGCTTGATCATCTCGAGAACCTCATCCACGCGATCGCTCACGTCGCTGAGGTCGGCGAGGAACTTCAGAAACGAGTAGCGGTAGCCCATGCTCCAGAGCACAGCGCACCGAATGTTCTCAAAGGCGGACAGCCGGGTGAAGAGATTGCTGACCTGGAAGCTTCGGGCCAGGCCCCGTCGATTGATCTGGTACGGCGTCTTGCCATCGATGCGCTGGCCCATGAGCATGATCTGGCCGCTGGTCGGCGCAAATCGGCCGCTGATCAGGTTGAACAGCGTGCTCTTGCCGGCGCCATTGGGGCCGATGATGGCCACCCGCTGGCCCTGCGCCACCGAGAGGCTGGCGCCGCGGATGATTTCGGTTCTGCCAAAGCTCTTGCGCACATCCAGCAGTTCGACCGCCGGGGCTGCAGGATGGGTGGTGGCTTCGCTGCTCACAAGGCCTCCCGCCGCTTGATTTCCTTCTCGATGTCTTCCTGGGTCTGATCCCACTGCCTCTTGAAGGCGCGCCGGGATACCTCAAACAGGAACACGCCCATGGCCACGGCGAACACGGACCCGAACCAGGCATCCACGCCCGTGGCGTTGAGAGCAATCCCCATGAATCGCACCTCCGGTCCCATGGCCGCATTCATCTGCAGGTGGTAGATCATCTCAACCATGGCCGCAGCGCCAAGCAGAACGGTGAGCCCTGTGCCCGCCAGGGCCAGATAGGAAGTCCACAGCTGCCTGAGCTTGCCGAACGCGGCGACCCTGAGGTTCATCATGATCAGGCTCGCCAGCCCTCCTGGCGCATACATCACCATGAACAGAAAGACCAGACCAAGATACAGCAGCCAAGCCTTGGTCAGTTCGCTGAGCAATACCAGGGCGATCACCATCAGCACCGCTCCGATGATCGGCCCGAAAAAGAATGTCGCTCCGCCCAGAAAGACAAACAGGAGATAGGCGCCGGACCGATGGGCGCCGACAACCTCCGCAGTGACGAGCTCGAAGTTGATTGCGGCCAAGCCGCCTGCGATCCCGGCAAAGAAGCCCGAGGCCATGAAGGCCATGAAGCGCACGATCTGCGTGTTGTAGCCGAGAAACTCGACCCGCTCAGGGTTGTCGCGAACTGCATTGAGGATGCGGCCCAGAGGCGTTCTGGTGAAGGCGAACATCGCCGCGGTGGTGATGAAGCAATACACCGCAATGAGGTAGTAGACCTGGATCTGCGGGCCGAATGTGATGCCCAGGATTGGCTCGCCGATCACGCGATTGCCCGACACACCACCCTCGCCGCCGAAGAACTCGGGCAGCATCAGCGACATTGACCACACCAACTCACCCAAGCCCAGGGTGATCATCGCGAAGGTCGTGCCGGCCTTCTTCGTGGTGACGTAGCCCAGCACGCACGCAAAGAACAGTCCGGCCAAGCCACCAACCAAGGGAATCAGGCTCACGGGAACCGCAAGCTTGCCCGCTGAAGCCAGATTCAGGGTGTGGATGGCCAGGAAGGAGCCCAGGCCACTGTAGACCGCATGCCCAAAGCTGAGCATTCCCCCCTGGCCCAAAAGCATGTTGTAGGCAAGGCAGGCAATGATCGCAATGCCGATCTGGGACAGCATCGTCAGGGCGAAGCCACTCGTCCATAGCTTGGGCGCGATGAACAGCACGAGGGCAAAACGGCCCCAGATGATCCAGCGCCCCACATTCATCGGCTTGAAGTGGTGGGCGGGGCGTTCCCTTGAAGTGGCCATGGTTGCGGAGCCTCGGCTCTCAATCCTCTCGGGTTCCAAGTAGACCCTTCGGGCGGAAGATCAGGATCAGCACCAGCAGCAGGTAAGGCAGGATGGGCGCGGCCTGCGCCAGTGTGATCTTCAGTATCGGGTAGCCAAAGGTCGATGGAGTGACCGCCCAACCCATCGACCGCGCCGCATCAGCCAGCGAGCTGTCGACGGTCAGGGGCAAGGTCTGCAGGAGGCCGATGAGCAGGGAACCGACAAACGCACCGGACAAGGAGCCCATGCCCCCCACCACCACGACCACGAAGACAATGGACCCCACAATCGCCGCCATCGAAGGTTCCGTGATGAACGTCATGCCCCCGATGACGCCAGCAAGGCCGGCCAAGGCACAGCCGCTGCCGAAGACCAGCATCAGAACCCGAGGTACGTTGTGGCCCAGCGCCTCGACCATCTCCGGGTGGGTCAAGGCGGCCTGGATCACCAGCCCGATGCGGGTCCGCGTCAGCAACAGCCACAGGAAGAGCAGCATCACCACCGCGACCACCATGATGAAGAAGCGTGCGGCCGGAAATGTCGAGCAGGCAACCTTCACAGAGTCCGTGCTGGCGCACAGGTCCTTCGGCGCCGCACCCAAGGCGAAGTCCAGCCCCGTCTGGCTGGACTGGATCACGGTGAAAGCCGACCCCTGAAGGACCGGGGGAGGACTGAAGGGCACGCCGGACAGGCCCCAGATGAGCTTTACGACCTCGAGGATCACGTAGCTCAGCCCGAAAGTCACGAGCAATTCGGGCACATGGCCGAACTTGTGGACCTTGCGCAGCGCATAGCGCTCAAACAAGGCTCCCATGCCCCCGACGACCAACGGTGCGATGAGAAATGCGGGCCAGAAGCCAACCGCCTGAGTCATCGAGTAGGCCAGGTAGGCGCCCACCATGTAGAAGCTCGTGTGGGCGAAATTCAACACTCCCATCATGCTGAAGATCAGGGTCAGCCCGGAACTGAGCATGAACAGCAGCAGTCCGGCGCTCAAGCCGTTGAGGATGTTGATGAGGGCTTGATCCACTTGATCGTCGGGAGGCTGGCTTGGAGAGTGCGGTCGATGGCGCGGTCAAGAAAAGGGCCCTGCAGACCGCGGTCTGTAGG
Source organism: uncultured Rubrivivax sp. (assembly GCA_964475695.1). Taxonomy (GTDB): domain Bacteria; phylum Pseudomonadota; class Gammaproteobacteria; order Burkholderiales; family Burkholderiaceae_C; genus RFTU01. The sequence goes on along the minus strand of CAYYYC010000171.1, from coordinate 365 downwards.
GCCCCTCAGTGGGCGAAATGGCTCAGCGCGGGTTGGGCCTCTTCATCTGGCAAGAGGTCGGAGTGCTGGCCACGTAGGGCTCGTAGGTCTTGACGGTGCGGAAGTTGTAGCCGGTGTTCTCCACGCTGTAGTCATTGGGCTTGGCGCCCGCCTTCTGCCAGCGGCTGATGAACACATGCTGCTGCAGCTGGTGGTCCGTCTTGCGCATCTGCATGTTGCCCGCAAGACCCTTGACTTCGAGGCCCTCCAGGGCGAAGGCCACCTTCAGCGGGTCAGTGCTCTTGGCCTTGGCCATTGCCGCAGAGAGCAGCTGGTAGGCGCTGAAGATCTGGGCCGTGTAGAAGTCGTCGTTGAACTTGGCCTTG
>CAYYYC010000170.1:0-4848 GCA_964475695.1 uncultured Rubrivivax sp. | reverse complement strand
CCCGAAGGCCAGTTCCTGGCGCACTTCCAGCCCGGCCTGCTGCGCCAGGTGGCGAAAGCCTGACTTGCTGGGCAGCATCCCGCCGGGAAAGATGTACTGCTGAATGAAGTCGGTGGACCGCCGGTAGCGGTCAAACAGGTCATCGCGGATGGTGATCGTCTGGATGCACGCGCGGCCCCCGGGCTTGAGCCGGTCATGGATGGTGCTGAAGAAGCTTGGCCAGTAGGCCTGCCCCACCGCCTCGAACATTTCGATCGAGACGATCGCATCGAAGGGCTCGTCGCGGATGTCGCGGTAGTCCTGCAGTCGCATCTCGCAGGATCCGTCCAGCCCTGCGCTGCGCAGGCGCTCCCGGGCCCAGGCCAGTTGTTCGGTCGACAGAGTCACTCCCGTGACATTGGCGCCGAATTCGCCGCCGGCAATCTCGGCAAGCCCTCCCCATCCGCAACCGATCTCCAGCAGGCGTTGGCCAGGGCGGATGTTGCATTCGCTCAGGGCCCGGCGAACCTTGGCGCGTTGGGCCTGGGCGAGCTCCTCGTCGGGGTGCCCGGACTCGAACAGCGCGGCCGAGTAGGTCATGGTTTCATCCAGCCAGAGCCGATAGAAGGCGTTGCCCAGGTCGTAGTGCGCATGGATGTTCTTGCGGCTGCCGCTGCGCGAGTTGCGGTTGATCAGGTGCTTGGCGCGGTAGAGGACGGATCCCCACCAGGATCCATAGATCACGGATTCGATCTCATCGCGGTTGGCGATGAACAGAGCCAGCAGGGCGGTCAGGTCTGGGGTCGTCCAGTGGCCGGCGATGTAGCTCTCGGCGAACCCGATGTCGCCGCTCTTGAGCGCGGCCGAGCACACCGACCAGTCGGCAAGCCGGAGCGCTGCGCGCAGCGGGCTGTCCTGCGCGGGCCCGCCGAAGTGCATCTGGCTTCCATCGGGCAGCTGGATGTCCAGCGTGCCGTGGCGCAGGCTCTTGAGCAGGCCGAAGACGGCGTGGGCGGAAGCTGGCGCGTGGGCTGGCAGGGCGGCCAGGGTGGCGCGCTTGTCGATCGTGGTGGTGTTCATCGGGTGACCAATGCCTCGGGCGGTTGGGGCTTGCGGAAGAAGGGCACGCGCTTGACGGCCAACTGCAGCGCCTGCCAGTGGATGCGAAGGACCACACCCAGCGACATCAGGGGCATGGAAATAAAGGCGCGGCGCACTCGCGCCGTCGATGCCGGAGCCAGCACGCCGCTGACGCTGGTCAGCAGCAGCGGCCCGCAGGCGTCATGGTGTTCGATTCGCACCACCGTGCGCTCGGCGCGCCCGTCCTGCGTCGCGGCCCGCATGAAGCGGAAGCGGTAGTCGCCGGCCACGCGGCAAAAGGGCGAGACATGAAAGACCTTGCTGGCCTGCATCTCCCGCCCCCAGGCCAGTTCAGGGCCGCAGAGCAGGTAGCAGTGCCGCTCGCCGAAGGTGTTGTTGACCTCGGCCATCACCGCGACCAGCGACCCATCCCGCCGGTGGGCGTACCAAAAGCTCACCGGCTTGAAGGCATAGCCGGCCACGCGGGCGAAGGTGTGCAGCCAAATCTCGCCGTCGGCCTGCGGCAGCAGCCCGTGGGACTCCAGCACCGACTCGAACCAGCCCAGCGCGCTGTCCTGGCCCTGGCCGTGGTCTCGGTCGTGGAAGCTCAGCAGGCCCAGCCGGTTGTGCGCCACCGCGCCCCAGCCCTGGGGCTCTCGGGCCAGTGAACGCAATGGCAGCATCAGGAAGTGGGTTGGGTAGCGAAAGGCGTGACGCGCCGGACGCAGCCGACTGTGCTGCACCTGGCCGACGCCCAACAAGGCAGTGTGTGAGCGCTCGCTCATGCGGAGGCCACCAAATCGTGTGCCTTTCGGACCGACGCCGCTGCGGCCGCTCCAGACATCACCCCGTCCTCGTGAAAGCCATAGCGGGTCCAGGCGCCGCAGAACCAGGTGTTGCGCTGGCCCTGCAGGCCGGCCAGCCGCTGCTGCGCTGCGGTGGCGGCGCTGTCAAACACGGGGTGGGCGTAGGAGAGCTCGCGAACCACGAGCGCCGGGTCAATGGGCCGGGTGGGGTTGAGCGAGACCACCACAGGGCAGTCCCAGGGCAGGGGTTGGAGCTTGTTGATCAGGTAGTGCAGGCACACGCGGGCCTGCTCACGCGCACCATCGCAGGCCCGCTCGTAATTCCAGGCCGCCCAGGCCAGTCGGCGCTTGGGCAGCACGCTGGCGTCCGTGTGCAGCACAGCGCGGTTTTCCTGGTAGCGCACTGCGCCGAGCAGGGCCTGCTCCTGCGCTGAAGCATCCTTGAGCAGCGCCAGGCTCTGGTCGCTGTGGGCGGCCAGCACGACCGCGTCGAATGTCTCGCTGTGGTCGTCCAGATGCAGTCGCACGCCCTGGGCCAGGCGCTCGACCCCGCGAACGGGCGTGGACAGCCTGACCTCCGCTTGGGGCCCCAGGGCTGCCAGCAGCTTGTCGACATACTGGCTTGAGCCGCCGCGGACCGTGCGCCATGGCGGGCGGCCGCTGACTTGGATCAGGCCGTGGTTGTGGCAGAAGCGGATCAGCGTGGCCACTGGAAACCGCAGCATCTGGTCGGTTGGGCTGGACCAGATGCAGCCGATCATCGGCAGAAAATACCAGTCTCGAAACTCGACGCTGAAGCGTTGGCGTCGCAGGAATTCGCCGATCGGCTCATCAAGCTCGGTTTCGGCGTTGCGCTCGGCGATGCCGCTGGCCAGCCGGTTGAAGCGAAGGATCTCCCGCAACATGCGCAGGAAGGCCGGGCGCAGCAGGTTGCGCCGCTGGGCAAAGATCGTGTTGAGATCCGAGCCGCTCCACTCGAGGTTCTGGTCCGGCACCTGCACCGAGAAGGACATTTCCGATGCGGCCGTCTCCACTCCAAGCTCATGAAACAGGGCGATGAGCTGCGGGTAGGTCCGGTCGTTGTAGACGAGAAAGCCGGTGTCCACCCCGTGGGTGATGCCCTGCAGCGTCAGATCAACCGTGTGGGCATGCCCTCCGGCCCGGGCGTCGCATTCGAACAGGCTGACATGGGCGTGGCGCCTCAGGCCGTAGGCTGCCGACATGCCTGAGATTCCCGAGCCGATGACCGCCACCCGCTTCATGCCCACACCCATAAGGACAGCCGACTGTCCACTTTAGCGGACACTCGAAGATGCAATGAACGCCGTGCATTGCCACTCTCGCCAAGGGGAGATGGGCGCAGGGCTCGGTGGGGTGCCCACCGAGGGGCCCCCGCTGGCCGGGCGGCGCTTACAGCCAACTGCGGTTGTGTCCTTGAAGACTTTGGGGGGGGACCCCCAATTTGTCATGGACAACTTTGATGGTGAGAGGATAATCGAAAAAATCGTCGGAACCCCGACCGCGAATTTCAAGTCCTCTTTGGCCCATAGGGAAAAACCTCAGGAATGATGCTGCAGTCCTCTGCAATCCGTCCCCGCGACCCGATGATTTTTGTCCGGGACAAGATTCTTTCTGAGCCTGATCCTGCGGCCGAGTCCCCAGGAGTGCCGCGGTGACCGACATGTCCGACACGGCCAACGCGCTGTCCATCGCCTCGGTCGAGCGTGACACGGGGCTGAGCAAGGACACCCTGCGGGTCTGGGAAAGGCGCTACGGGTTCCCGCAGCCTGTGCGAGATGCGCTGGGTGAGCGGGCCTACCCGCTGCACCAGGTCGAGCGGCTGCGCCTGGTCAAGCGACTGTTGGATGCCGGTCAGCGCCCAGGCCGGATCGTGGCCCTGCCGGCTGAGCAGCTGCAGCAGCTCGTCGATGGCTTGGAGCCGCTCGAGCAGCCCGGCGGCGCGCCCGGGGCCGAGGATCTGCAGCCCCTGCTCGACGCCGTCTACTCCCACGACATCGAGTCGATGCGTCGGCTGCTGACGCAGCGTTTGGCCTACCTGGGGCTCGGGCGCTTCGTGTTGGAGGTTGTGGCGCCCTTCAATCGGATGGTGGGCGATGCCTGGCTGCGCGGGCGGATGCAGGTGTACGAGGAGCACGCCTACACCGAATCCCTGCAGGTGGTGCTGCGGCATGCCCTGCACACCCTGCCGCTGCCCAACCCTCAGGACCGCCCGCTGGCGCTGCTGAGCACCTTCCCGGGCGAGCAGCACGGCATCGGGTTGCTGATGGCCGAGTGCCTGTTGCGCCTGGAGGGATGCCGTTGCATCTCCCTGGGCGTGCAGACCCCCATCTGGGACATGGTCATGGCCGCCCAAGCGCATGCGGCTGACTTGGTGGTGCTGAGCTTTTCGGGGGTCATGAATCCCAACCAGGTGCAGGAGGGGCTGCAGGAGCTGCGGGCCAAGCTGCCGCAGGCGGTGGAGATCTGGGCGGGCGGGTCAGCCCCCGTGATCCAGCGTCGGCGAATCGAAGGCGTGCGTCCAATGCCCGAGCTCACGCTGATCCCCGCAGCCCTGGAGCAGTGGCGAACCCGGGCCTGAGGTGGGGTTGCTGCCGGCGCGATTAAACTTCGCGCCAACCTGCCTCAGCCCATGATGATCTACCCTGAGCTCTTCAAGCAACTCGAAGCGGTGCGCTGGAACATGGAGCGCGACATCCCCTGGGACCGCTTCGACGCCTCGCTGCTCACCGAGGAGCAGGCGCAGACCATCAAGATGAACGCGATCACCGAGTGGGCGGCCCTGCCCGCCACCGAGATGTTCCTGCGCGACAACCGCGGCGACAGCGACTTCTCGGCCTTCATGAGCGTTTGGTTCTTCGAGGAACAGAAGCATGCGCTCGTGCTGATCGAGTATCTGCGCCGTTTTCGGCCCGACCTGGTGCCCACCGAGGCCGAATTGCACGAGGTGCGCTTCGAGTTTGAT
>CAYYYC010000169.1:0-4885 GCA_964475695.1 uncultured Rubrivivax sp. | reverse complement strand
GGTGCGCCGTGTGGGCTTTGACTCGCGCTTCATCCGCATCTGGGAGTTCTACCTCGCCTACTGCGAGGCCGCATTCGCCGCAGGAAACACCGACGTCGTTCAGTTCACATTGCACAAGCCCTGAACCGCACGGCCTCCTGGACTCCGCTCCGCCGGCGCCTCAGCGCTGCATCAGCCCCCGGCTTCGCGCGATCGACAGCAGCAATCCCAGGGCAAGACCCAGGCTGACCATGGCGGTTCCACCGTAGCTGATGAACGGCAGCGGCACGCCCACCACCGGCAGCATGCCGCTGACCATGCCGATGTTGACGAATGTGTAGGTGAACAGGGACAGCGTGATGGCTGCAGCCAACAGCCTTGAAAACAGGGTGGGCGCCGAAGCCGCAATCATCAGCCCGCGCAGCAGCAGAAAGCAAAAGCACCCCAACAGCACAAGCACTCCCAGGAAGCCAAACTCCTCGGCCAGGGGTGCGAAGATGAAGTCGGTGGTGCGCTCGGGAATGAATTCCAGGTGGGTCTGGGTGCCCTGCATGAACCCCTTGCCCAAGACGCCGCCCGAGCCGATGGCGATCATGCCCTGGATGATGTGAAAACCTTTGCCCAGGGGGTCGCTGGTGGGGTCCAGCAGTGTGCACACGCGGTTCTTCTGGTACTCGCGCAGGACATGCCAGTCCACACCCGGTGCGCAGATCTGATCGGCGAAAGCCAGCAGCAAGCCCACGCCGACCAGGCCCGTGAAGGCCACGGGCAGGATCAGGGCCCAGGACATGCCGGCGAAGAAGATCACGAAGAAGCCCGCGGAAAACACGAGGATGGCCGTTCCGAGGTCGGGCTGCTTGGCCACCAGCAGAAAGGGCACGATCAGCAACATGCCCGCCACCCAGAAATCGACCCGTCTGAGCCCGCCGCGCAGCGTCTCGCATCTCTGGAACCACCAGGCCAACATCAGCGGCATGGCGATCTTCAGGATCTCGCTGGGCTGGATGACCGTGACACCCAGGCTCAGCCAGCGGGTGGCGCCCTTCTTCGTGACGCCAAACAGAGCCACGGCCACCAACAGCAGCACCCCCACGGCATACAGCGGCACCGCCACCTGTTGGACCCTGTGGGGAGGCACCTGAGCCACCGCGAACATGATGACCCCGGCGATGGCCATGTTGCGCAGATGGTCCACGAAGCGGGTGCCATGGTCGTAGCCGGCCGAATACATCGTCAGCAGCCCCAGAAGGGCAAGCAAGGCCACGGCCAGCAGCAGTCCGCTGTCAAACCCCTGCAGCCATGGCCGAACACGCTGCCAAAGGGTGGGCTGGGTGTATGCCGTGGTCATGGCCGCGCCGGGTCTGGCGTCTTGACGGCCACACGCGGGGCCGGTGTCATCCCGGGTTCAGGCGCAGCCGCACCGGGCAGCGCCACCTCCTGCGCGCGTCGCGGCAGCCCCAGCGGGGCAGCGCTTTCACCGCGCTGAGTCGAGGCGATGTCCTCATCGCTGGGCCAGCGCCCCTCGAGCCAATAGTCAAACACGCGCCTGGCGATCGGAGCGGCCGCAGCCGCGCCGAATCCCGCGTTCTCGACGATCACCGCCAGGGCGATCGTTGGCTTGTCCAGGGGTGCGAAGGCGACATAGAGCGAATGGTCCCTCTGGTGTTCGGCCAGCTTGGCAGCGTTGTACTTTTCGTTCTGGCGCACCGAAACGGCCTGCGCGGTGCCCGTCTTGCCTCCCGAGGCGTAGGGGGCGCCAGCGAACACTCTCGTCGATGTGCCCTCCTGCGTGACGCCATGCATCGCGCGCCGAATGGCCTCGATATGGTCGGGCTTGTAGGGCAACGGCTCGAGCACAGGGCGATCGGTGGGCCGCGAGCCCTGGGTGACGACATCCCGGATCTCGCGCACCACCCGCGGGGTGTGGCGCTGCCCGCCGGCAGCCAGCGTGGCCATGGCGTGCGCCAGCTGGAGCATGGTGAAGTTGTTGTAGCCCTGCCCGATGCCCAGGGAGATCGTCTCGCCGGCATACCAGCGCTGCTGCTCTGGCTTGCGGTAGGCGCGCCGCTTCCACTCGGTCGAAGGCAGCACCCCGGTGACCTCACCGTCGAGATCGATGCCGGTCCTGCGGCCGAAGCCCAGCGGCCCGAGCTGTTCGTGCATCAGGTCCACGCCCATTTCGTTGGCCAAGGTGTAGTAATAGACATTGCTCGAGCGCACGATGCTGCTGTGGAGGTTCACCGAGCCCGCGCCACGGTCACCGCTGCTGCGGAACACATGGCCGCCGAAAGTGAAGGTCCCGCCATCATGGATGACGGTTTCGGCGCGCCGCTTGCCGGAGTGCAGCGCAGCCAGGCCCATGAAGGGCTTGAAGGTGGATCCCGGCGGATAGGTCCCCCGCAGCGCACGGTTGAGCAGCGGCTTGTCGATGCTCTCATTGAGTTCGCGCCAGCTCTCGGCATCGATGCCCTCGACAAACAGGTTGGGATCGAAGGTGGGCATGCTGACCAACGCGAGAACCTCGCCGTTGCGGGGATCGATGGCCACCAAGGCCCCGCGGCGCCCACCATAGAGTTGCTCGACCAGCCACTGCAGCCTGATGTCCACCGAAAGCCGCACCGTGTTGCCGGGTGTGGCCCCACGGCTGTCGAGCCTGCGGATCGCTCGCCCGGCCGCGCTGGTTTCCACCTCGTGGTAGCCGGTGATGCCATGCAATTGCCTCTCGTATCGCTGCTCCACCCCCAGCTTGCCAATGTAGTCGGTGCCCCGGTAGTTTGCGGCGTCCTGATCCTCCCAGTCTTCCATCCCAGCCTTCTCGGAGGCGTTGATGCGGCCGATGTAGCCAATGAGGTGGCTGCCGACATCTCCCATCGGGTAGTGGCGAAAGAGGCGCGCACGAAGCTCCACGCCGGGGAAGCGGAAGCGCTGCGCGGAGAAGCGGGCCACATCCTCTTCCGAGAGCCGGGTGCGGATGGGCAGCGAGTCGAACCGTTTGCTGTCTTCCATCAGGCGCTTAAAGCGCCGGCGGTGCTGTGGCTGGATCTCCACCACCTCGGCCAGGGCATCCAGCGTGGCCTCCAGGTTCCTGACCTTGGAAGGCGTGATCTCCAGCGTGTAGGCCGAATAGTTGCTCGCCAGAACGACGCCATGGCGGTCCACGATCAGGCCGCGGTTGGGCACGATCGGAACGATGGCCGTCCGATTGGCCTCGGCTCTGGCGGACAAGTCTTCATGCCTGAGCAGCTGCAGGACGCCGGCCCTTGCGGCCAACAGCATCATCGCCAAGGCCATGCACACGGCCACGACAAAGAGCCGCTCGCGGAAACGGGCCAGCTCGAGCTCGACGTTCTTGACTTCAGTCATGGGAGGGCCGATGAGTGTCGAGTTCCGGTTCGTGGAGTGCCGCTACAGGGGCCGATTCTCGTCCGGGTCATGCGCCCTTCTCTGCGGCGCCAGCAGCAGCGCACAGGCCAAGGGCCAAAGCAGAGTCTGCGCCAGCGGTGAGAGCACCACGCCCCAGTCGGGCCACATGCCGCCGGCGGCCAGGCGAATCGCCGCAGAAATCAGCTGCGCAACGATGAAGAGCGGCAGCACATGGGCCATCTGGCCGCCCCACCCGAACCAGAGCAGCCGCCGATGCAAGCTCACTGAGGCATACCCCAGCAGGGTGTAGGCCAGCGCATGCTGTCCCAACAGCGCGCCCTGATGGACATCCATCAGCACGCCGCAAAGGAACGCGGCCACCACACCCACGCGCCTCGGCTGGTGGACATTCCAGAAGACCACCACCAACGCCAGCATGTCGGGCATCCACCAGGCGCGCCCGACCGGCAGCAGGTTGGCCATCAGGGCAAAGGCAATCGAGCCCCAGACGAACAGGGGATTGGCCGGCAGCAGCAGCTGCCCGGTGGCGCGCGGCATGATCATCGGGCCGGCTCTCCGGGGGCGGGCGTCTGCGCCTCAGTGTCTCGGGATTTCATGGGCAGCACGAGCAGGTGACGCCGCCCATCGGCCAATGCGGCGGCGGCCAGGTCGATGCGCGCAAAACTGCTCTGGGCCTGACGCTCCACCTTGACCACCCGAGCCACCGGCAAGCCCGGCGGGTACACCGTGTCCAGGCCCGAGGTCAGCAGCTCGTCGCCGGCCTGCACATCAGCGTTGGCAGCCACAAACCGCAACTCCATCCCGGAATCGCTGTTGCCATCGCCAAACGCGACCCCGCGCTGGCGGGTTCGCGCGTTGATCACGGGAACGGCGATCGACGGATCCTGCAGCAGGGTGACCTCCGCCGACAGCGGGTGAACCCGGGTCACCTGGCCCACCAGGCCGCCTTCGTGGATCACCGGCGAGGCCAGGGTCACTCCCGCCAACCGGCCTCGATCGATCATGAGCCTGCGGGCGTAGCGGTCACCGGCCTCAAACAGCACCTCGGCCTGCACCGTGGCCGTGGGCAGCGATGGGCGCAGCCCCATGATGGCCCGCAGCTCGGCGTTCTCGGCCTCGAGTCGGGCCGCCCGGGTGATGGCCTCGCTCTGCGATGCCAGCTGCCTGCGCAGGGCTTGGTTGCTCGCCACGGCCTCGTCCAGCCCGACGATGTACTCGCCGGTGCCATGCCAGGCGCGTGAAGGCCACAGGGCCGCCTTCTGCAGCGGCAGCAAAACGGTGGCCAGCACGGCCCGCAGGGGTTGCGCGATCTGCATGCGCTGATCGGCCACCATCAGGAACACCGCCAGGGCAGCACAGAGTGCGAGCTGGCTGCGAGCGCTGGCACCCTGCCGAAAGAACGGCGGCGGAGTCCGGTCGAGGGTTCCCGGTGGGGCCACGATGACTGCCTGGCCTGCCGCGCGCCGGCGCGGGTCTGTCGGCCTACTCCGAGGTGAAGATGCCGCCCAGGCGGTCCATCCGC
>CAYYYC010000168.1:0-4888 GCA_964475695.1 uncultured Rubrivivax sp. | reverse complement strand
GGGCATGGCTGACATCGAGGCCTTGTGCGCGATTGAGCCGGAGGGCGTGGAAGGCGTGATCTGCGGCCGTTCGATCTACACGGGGTCGCTGGACTTTGTCGCTGCCCAGAAGCGAGCCGATGAACTCAGCTGCTGATTCGCCCCTGCGGAGCAGCCCAATGTGCTCGCCGGTGGGCCTGCGGCTTCGGGCTGACGCCTGATGTTGGCCAAGCGCATCATTCCCTGCCTCGATGTCACGGGAGGACGCGTTGTCAAGGGGGTGAATTTCGTTGAACTGCGCGATGCGGGCGACCCAGTGGAGATTGCTGCTCGCTACAACGATCAAGGCGCCGATGAGCTTACTTTTCTGGACATCACCGCCACCAGCGATGGACGCGACCTGATCCTGCCCATCATCGAAGCCGTGGCCTCGCAGGTGTTCATCCCCTTGACGGTGGGTGGTGGGGTGCGCACCGTGCACGATGTGCGGAGACTTTTGAACGCGGGTGCAGACAAGGTCAGCTTCAACTCTGCGGCGGTTGCGCAGCCCGATGTGATCCGGGCGGCCTCGGACCGTTATGGGGCCCAGTGCATCGTCGTGGCCATCGATGCCAAGCAGCGCCAGTCGGATGAATTGCGGGAGCGAGGACCGGGTTGGGATGTCTACACCCATGGGGGCCGGCGCAACACGGGGCTTGATGTCGTGGTGTGGGCGCAGCGGATGGCCGAGTTTGGCGCCGGCGAGATTCTGCTCACCAGCATGGACCGCGATGGCACGAGAGCCGGCTTCGATCTGGCCCTGACCCGGGCGGTCAGCGATGCGGTGAGCGTTCCGGTGATCGCTTCCGGTGGCGTGGGCGAGTTGACCGATTTGGCCGATGGGATACAGATCGGTGGCGCAGATGCCGTGCTTGCGGCCAGCATCTTCCACTATGGCCAACATACGGTGGGTCAAGCCAAGGCGCTCATGGCTTCCCGCGGAATTTCGGTGAGGCCTTGAAGGCAGCACATCTGCCGCGCGGCCCGGTGCCCCGCGAAGTGCGCATCGTCGGCGGGCGACTGCGCCGCAGCAGAATTCCCGTCGCGAGTCGCCCGGGCCTGCGTCCGACGCCTGACCGAGTCCGGGAGACTCTCTTCAACTGGCTGGGACAGGACCTCACCGGATGGTCTGTGCTTGATGCGTTTGCAGGCACGGGCGCTCTGGGCTTCGAGGCCTGCTCCCGGGGCGCTGACCCTGTGTGCATGATCGAAAGCGATGGGCCTCAGGCGCGACAACTCAGGGCAACGGCCCAACGCCTGCAGGTTCCGCAAGTCCGCGTTGAGCGCTGCGATGCCCTGGACTGGATGGCGCGGGCGGCCCCTGGGCAGTTCGATCTGATCCTGCTGGATCCTCCCTTTGAGGCGAACCTCTTTGAATCGGCCTGGCGTGTGGCCATACCCTTGCTCAAGCCCGGCGCATGGCTGTATCTGGAAGCCCCGGCACAATGGGGTCCTCAGGCGTCGGCCGTGACTCTGCAGCGTCACCTCAAGGCTGGCGCCGTCCATGCCCATCTCTGGAAGTTCGAGGGGAATCCTTCAACATGAGCGCAAGTCCCGAAGTGCTGGCTGTCTATCCCGGCACCTTCGATCCGATGACACTCGGTCACGAGGATCTGGTGCGCCGCGCCAGCCGCCTCTTTGGCTCGGTCATCGTGGCCGTGGCGGCGGGCCACCACAAGAAGACGCTGTTCCCATTGGACGATCGCCTCGAAATGGCGCGGCAGAGTGGTGCAGGCCTGCCGGGAGTTCGTGTCCTGGCCTTCGACGGCCTGCTGCGCGATTTTGTGATCGCTCAGGGTGCCGGGGTGGTCATCCGGGGCTTGCGCGCGGTCAGTGACTTTGAGTACGAGTTTCAGATGGCGGGCATGAATCGGCATCTCATGCCCAATGTGGACACGGTCTTTCTCACGCCCAGCGACGCCTATCAGTTCGTCAGCGGCACTTTCGTGCGCGAGATCGCGATGCTCGGAGGCGATGTGGAGAAATTCGTCTCGGCGCCGGTTCGCCTCAGGCTTGATGCCCGCAGGCGCCAGATCGCCTCAGGCGGCGCCGACTGAAGGACTCGGAGCGGAGACGGCGCCATGGCCCTGATGATCACCGACGAGTGCATCAACTGCGATGTGTGCGAGCCGGAATGCCCCAACGATGCGATCGCCATGGGAGGCGAGCACTATGACATCGACCCCGATCGCTGCACCGAGTGCGTTGGGCACTTCGAAGAGCCGCAATGCCGGCAGGTCTGTCCCGTCGATTGCATTCCCCTCAACCCGACGGTCAAGGATGACCAGGCTTCCCTGTGGGCGCGGTTTCGCCGGCTCCAGGAGGATGCCGCGCGCCCTGCCACACCGCAACCCGGACCCGACGCCGGCTCAGCCGCCTGAAGCCGGCGGCTTGGGCTTGGGCGGGGTTGTGTGCACAAGGCGGCTGGCGGCATCGAATTCGCCTTTGAGCAGAGGATGCAGCGCAGGCAGTGCCCGGCGCAGCGCCTCGTCGATCATCGCGCGCTCGGCTGAGGGAGGCTTGCGCAGCACATAGTCGGCCACCGCATCGCGATCCCCGGGATGGCCGATGCCCAGGCGAAGCCTCCAGTAATCCGGTGAGCCCAATTGAGTGGTGATGTCCTTCAGCCCGTTGTGACCGGCCGAGCCTCCCCCCTTTTTGAGTCTGGCCTGTCCGGGCGGAAGGTCAAGCTCGTCATGCACAACCAGAATCTCCTGCGGCGCGATCTTGAAGAAGCGCGCCAGAGCGGCCACCGACTTCCCGCTGAGGTTCATGTAGGTCTGCGGCTGCAGCAGCCACACAGGGCCGCTGACTCCGGGCGGGAGTGCGCTCACCCGGGCAATATCCCCGAAACAGGACTTGTCCGGGGTCAGGCGAGCATTGAGCTCGCCTGCGGCCTGGTCGACCCACCAGAAGCCTGCGTTGTGGCGGGTTTGCGCGTATTCGCTGCCCGGGTTGCCCAGGCCGACGATGAGTCTGATCATGACGGGGAATTATCCCGAGGGATGCGACGAGCGCGAGAGCAGAAAAAGGGCGCCCGAAGGCGCCCCATCGAAAGCCGCTCCCGGAGGATGCGGCTCACTTCTTGTTCTGCTTCTCGTCCTTCTTCTTGGCTGCGGGGGCGGCAGCGGGCGCCGCGGCGGCAACCACTTCCTCTTCAGCCTTGGGCTCTGCCACGGAGACGATCACCGGGTTCAGGCTGCCGTGCCGCACGACCTTCACGCCCTCGGGCGCCTTGATGTCGGAGGCGTGAAGCGACTTGCCGCGCATCAGGCCAGAGAGGTCCACATTGATGAATTCGGGCAGGGACACGGCCAGGCACTCGATCTCGATCTCAGTGGCCACGTGGCTGATCACGCACTTGTCGGTCTTGACGGCGGGCGACACGTCCTCGCCCGTGAAGTGCAGCGGCACCTTCTTGCGCAGCCGGGTGGTCTCGTCCACGCGCTGGAAGTCGATGTGCAGGACCTGCTGGCGCCAGGGATGCATCTGGAAGTCACGCAACAGCACCTTCTGGTGTCCGCCCGAGAGCTCCATGTCCAGGATCGACGAGTGGAAAGCTTCCTTCTTCAGGGCGTGGTACAGGGCGTTGTGGTCCAACTCGATCATCGAAGGCTCACCGGCCCCATAGACGATACCGGGCACCTTGCCCGAATTGCGCAGGCGGCGGCTCGCTCCGGTCCCCTGCAGGGTGCGCTCAAAGGCGACAAATTTCATGACTGACTCCATCAGAGTTCGAGACCCGCGACCAGGTCTCGATGAAAATGGCCCGAGGGGCTTGCGCCCTTGCGGACCGGCGAAATCCAAGGCGCTGGGCAGAGCCATCGCCATGGGGGCCTGCGGATCAGAAGTTGTTGTTCTGCTCCGCAAACAGGGAAGTGACCGACTCGCCGTCCGAAATCCGACGGATCGTTTCAGCAAAGAGGAAGGCCACGGACAGTTGACGAATCTTGGGGCATCCGGAGGCCTGCGGGCCCAGGGGGATGGTGTTCGTGACGACCACTTCGTCCATGGCGCTGGCGGCGATGCGCTCGACGGCCGGGCCGGAGAGGATCGGGTGGGTGCAGTAGGCGTACACGCTGCGCGCGCCGCGCTCCTTGAGCACTTCCGCGGCCTTGCACAAGGTGCCGGCGGTGTCGATCATGTCGTCCATGATGACGCAATTCCGGCCTTCGATCTCACCGATGACATGCATCACCTCCGAGACATTGGCCGCTGGGCGACGCTTGTCGATGATGGCCAGGTCGCACCCCAACTGCTTGGCCAGAGCGCGCGCGCGAACCACGCCGCCGACATCAGGCGAGACCACGACCAGGTCGCTGTAGTTCTTGCTCTTGAGGTCCGAAAGCAGCACCGGAGAGGCGTAGATGTTGTCCACGGGAATGTCGAAAAACCCCTGGATCTGGTCGGCGTGCAGGTCCATCGTGAGGACTCTCTCCACCCCGACGGTTTCAAGCAGGTTTGCCACAACCTTCGCACTGATCGGCACTCGGGTGCTGCGCGGCCGCCGATCCTGCCGGGCATAACCGAAGTAGGGAATCACGGCCGTGATGCGGCGGGCACTGGCCCGCTTCATCGAGTCGACCATGATGAGCAGCTCCATCAGGTTTTCGTTGGTCGGCGCGCAGGTGGACTGCACCACAAACACATCGCGCGCTCGGACATTCTGTTGGATTTCGACGGTCACTTCACCATCGGAAAAACGGCCCACGTGCGCCTTGCCCAGCTCGACGCCCAGATGAGCGGCAATCTCATGCGCCAGCGTTGGGTTGGCGTTGCCGGTGAACAGGACGGTGTTGAAGAGCACGGGAATCTCCGCGGGATCGGCTTGCCGGCGGGCCCCGTCGAGCATGGGCCGCGTGGCAGAGCC
>CAYYYC010000167.1:0-4935 GCA_964475695.1 uncultured Rubrivivax sp. | reverse complement strand
TCACCGACATCATGTGCTCCCGCTGGGCCGGGTCCAGGTCGATGCGGATCTCCTCGATCTCCTGAACGCCACGTTGCTTGAGCAGCGCCTTGGCCCTCTGGCAGTAGGGACAGACCTGGGTTGTGTACATCCTGACGGCGGGCATGGCGTGGGACTCCTCAGGCGGCCGACTTTTCGATGGGCAATTGAGCCTCGCGCCAGGCGGCCATCCCGCCCTCGACGCAGAGAGCGCGCTCGTAGCCGCTCTTGCGCAGGATCGAGGCTGCTCGGGCAGCCCTTGCCCCGCGATCGCAGACCAGCAGAACGGGAAGCGACTTGTTGCTCGGCAGGGCAGAGGGCATCGGAGACTTGGACAAATCCTCGAGCGGCACATGGCGCGATCCGATGGCATGGCCACCGGCGAAGGTGCCTGCGTCCCGGATGTCGACGAGGACAGCCTTCTCGCGGTTCATCAGGCGCACCGCCTCGGAGACAGTCACCGCGCGGCCTCCGACCTGGGCTCCCCGCAGGCTTGGCCAGATCAGGAGCAGCCCCGAGGTGAGAGCCGCGAGCACCAGCACCGCGTTGTCGATCAGGAAGTCCACCATGTTTTGATCCGTGCAAAGCGCAGGATTATAAAATTTCAGCGATGCACAAGCTTGTCCTCATTCGCCACGGGGAATCCACGTGGAATCTGGAGAATCGATTCACAGGTTGGACCGATGTCCCTCTGACGGCCACGGGCCAGGCCCAGGCCCTGCAGGCCGGTCGGATGCTGCGAGAGGCGGGCTTCGAATTCGATGTGGCCTACACCTCGATGCTCAAGAGAGCCATCTGGACGCTTTGGCACTGCCTGGACGCCATGGAGCGGACATGGCTGCCGGTGGAGCACGACTGGCGGCTCAACGAGCGCCACTACGGTGCGCTCCAAGGGCTCAACAAGGCCGACATGGCTCGCCAGTACGGGGACGAGCAGGTGTTGGCCTGGCGGCGCAGCTACGACGTCCAGCCGCCCGCGCTCTCGGCAGACGACCCGCGGGGGCAGCGCCAAGATGCCCGGTATGCAATGCTCGAGCCCTCGCAGATTCCCCTGACGGAATGCCTCAAGGACACCGTGGCCCGTGTCCTGCCGTGTTGGAATGAACGGATTGCGCCGGCCCTGCTCCGCGGCCAGCGGGTGGTGATCGCGGCCCACGGCAACAGCATCCGCGCTCTGGTCAAGATGCTCGACGGCATCAGCGACCTGGATATCGTGGGCGTCAATATCCCCAACGGAATTCCGCTGGTCTACGAACTGCAGGAAAAGACCCTGCGCCCGATCCGCAGCCATTACCTGGGGGATGGCGCCTCCGACGCCAGAGCGACTCAGCCCCCGAGGTAGCGGGCGTGAAGATGGCGCCGGAAGTGGTTGGGGTCCAGGGCCTGTCCGCTGGCTCGCCGGCACAGCTCTTCCGTGGTCCAGCGGCTGCCCTGTGACCAGATCCGCTCGCGCAGCCAGTCGAACACCGGCTCGAGCGCGCCCTTCCCGATGCTTGAGTCCAGCTGCGGCATCTCGCTGCGCATGGCGGCAAACCATTGGGCCGCGTACATCGCGCCCAGCGTGTAGCAGGGAAAGTAGCCAAACAGCCCCTCCGGCCAATGCACATCCTGCAGCGGGCCGTCGCGATAGTTCCCCCGCGTGTCCAGCCCGAGCAGCTTGCGCATCTGCTCGTCCCACAGGGCGGGGATGTCCTCGGCCTCGATCTGGCCCTCCACAAGCGCCCGCTCGATGTCGTAGCGCAGCAGGATATGGGCCGGGTAGGTCACCTCATCGGCTTCCACACGGATCAGGCTTCGCCTGACTCGGGTCAGCAGGCGTCCCAGATTTTCAGTCTCGAAAGCCGGCTGTCGGCCCAGATGCTCCTGCACCAGCGGGCAGAGCAGTGCCACAAAGCCCGGGTGGCTGCCCAACTGCATCTCGAAGAGCAGGCTCTGGCTCTCGTGGATGGCCATCGATCGGGCCTGCGAAACCGGCTGCTCGATCAGCCCGCGCGGCCTGTTCTGCTCGTAGCGGGCGTGGCCCGTCTCATGCACCGTTCCCATCAGGCTGCCGAGGAAGTCTTCCGCCGAGAAGCGAGTGGTCATGCGAACATCCTCGGGCACTCCACCACAAAAGGGATGGGTGCTGACATCCAGCCGCCCGGCCTCGAAATCAAAGCCCAGAAGCCGCATCACCGACTGGCACAGGGCGCGCTGTCGCTCGATGTCGAAGGGGCCGACCGGAGTGGTCACCGGCTCCAGCGCCTGTCGGTCGATGACCTTCTCGATCAGTCCGGGCAGCCAGCTGCGCAGGTCGCCAAAAACGCGGTCCACTTCAGCGGTGCCCATCCCCGGCTCGTAGCGGTCCATCAGCGCCTCGTAAGGCCCGCAGCCGAGCTCGTCGGCGAGGCGCTGCGCTTCCTCCCGCCCCACGGCCACCACCTCGCGAAAGTTGGACAGAAACCCTGGCCAGTCGTTGGCCGGGCGCTGGCCGCGCCACGCATGCTCGCAGCGGGAAGTGGCCATCTGGCGTCGCGACACCAAGGACTCGGGCAGAGCGTTGGCGGCCCGCCAATCCCGGTGGATCTCGCGCAGGTTGGCTCGCTGCTCCTGACTCAGGTCCTCCTGCTCGGCAGCCTTCAGTCTGTCGGGCAAGGTCGCATCGGTGCGCAGGCGATGCGTGAGCGTGGCCAGCTCGGCCAGAGCCGCGGCACGCGCCTCGTTGCCCTTGGGGGGCATGTTTGCGGCCTGGTCCCAACCAGCGATCGAGCCGAGGTGGTCGAGCCGGTGCAGGCGGGAGTGCAGAGCGGTCAGTTGATCGTAGGCGGGGGTTTGAGTGGTCATGGCATTGTCTCGATGTGGCCGACGTCAAAGGGTGAGCTCCTGTGGAAAGACCCACAGAAGCATGGCGGTCATCAGGGTGTAGCGCAGGAATTTTCCAATGGCCATGTAGGCGGTGCAGGGCCACAGCGGAAGCCGCATCCAGCCTGCCACCGCGCAGATGGGGTCACCCACCACCGGCAGCCAGCTCAACAGGCAAGCCTTGGGGCCGAAACGGCGCAGCCACTGCAGCGCGCGATGCTCCGCGCTGCCTGCATCCGCTCGCCCGCGGCGCAGGCGATCCATGGCCGAATGCGCTCCCGCGCCCATCCACCAAGACACCATCCCGCCCAGGGTGTTGCCCAGCGTGGCCACCAGGACCGCGGGCCAAAAGAGGCTTTCGTTGAGCTTGACCAGGCCAAAGACGGCCGGCTCGGAGCCCATCGGCAGCAAGGTGGCCGAGAGGAAGGCCACCACGAAAACCGTGGACAGGCCGTAGCGGGGCAGGGCAAGCGCGCCTAGCAGCGCCAGAAACCAATCGTGCATGTCGCAAGCTTAGGACATGCGGGCGATGGCTATACTCGCGCCTCCTTTTTGAGCAGTCTGGCGCCCGTGTTTTCTGCTCCTTCCTTGCGCTTAGGCGCCCACGATCTGCCGGGACGGTTGTTCGTCGCGCCGATGGCCGGTGTGACCGACCGGCCCTTTCGAATGCTGTGCAGGCGGCTCGGGGCGGCGTATGCGGTCAGCGAAATGGTGACCAGCAAGCGCGATCTCTGGCGCACTCTCAAGACCTCCAGGCGCGCCGACCATGCGGGCGAATCGGCGCCGATCTCAGTCCAGATCGCAGGGGTGGACCCTGAGGAGATGGCCGACGCGGCGCGATACAACATCGACCGGGGCGCGCAGATCATCGACATCAACATGGGTTGCCCGGCCAAGAAGGTCTGCAACGCCTGGGCCGGGTCGGCCCTGATGAGGGATGAGCGCTTGGCGTTGAGGATCGTGGCGGCCGTGGTGGCGGCATGCGCACCGTCGAATGTGCCTGTCACCCTCAAGATGCGCACCGGATGGTGCCCGGCGCAGCGCAATGCGCCGCGACTGGCGCTCGCCGCCCAGGACAGCGGCATCGCGATGCTGACGGTGCATGGGCGCACGCGAGAGCAAGGCTACAGGGGCCAGGCCGAGTACGACACGATTGCCTCGATCAAGGCCGCGCTGCGGATTCCCGTGGTGGCCAACGGCGACATCGACAGCCCGGCCAAGGCGGCGGCGGTTCTGCGGCACACCGGGGCCGATGCGCTGATGATCGGCCGCGCGGCCCAAGGCCGCCCCTGGATCTTCGCTGAAATCGAGCATGAGTTGAGAACAGGGCTGCCTCTGCCTCCGCCTTCGGTAGAGCAGGTTCGCCGCTGGCTTCTCGACCACCTCCAGGACCACTACGGGCTTTACGGCGAGTACTCGGGCGTGCGCAGCGCCCGCAAGCATATCGGCTGGGCGCTGCAGGGAGTCAGGGGTGGGCGGGCATTCCTGCAAGCCCTCCACACGGTGGAGGACTGCGTCGGCCAACACGCCATGTTGGACGAGTGGCTGCGCAGGCTGTCCCAGCGGCAGGAGCGATGGCCGACCATCGACGAGGCGCGATCCGTCGGCCAAGTCGCCCATTGAGACTGAAGCTTTCTCGCCCCTTCAAACACCCCCAGGAGCTGCGCCGTATGAGCACTGCACTGCTGTCCGTTTCGGAAAAATCCGGCATCGTGGAATTTGCGCGCGAGCTTCACCGCTTGGGCATCCGACTGCTGTCCACCGGGGGCACGGCGCAACTGCTTGCGGCAGCCGGACTGCCTGTCACCGAGGTCGCCGATGTGACGGGCTTTCCCGAGATGCTGGATGGTCGCGTCAAGACGCTTCACCCCAAAGTCCACGCCGGGTTGCTGGCCCGCCGTGACCTGCCGCAGCACATGAGCGCGCTGCGCGAGCACGGCATCGAGGCGATCGACATCCTCGTGGTCAATCTCTACCCCTTCGAGGCGACGGTGGCCAAGGCCGGATGCAGCTTGGGTCAGGCCATCGAAAACATCGACATCGGCGGGCCCGCCATGGTGCGCAGCGCCGCCAAGA
>CAYYYC010000166.1:4658-4938 GCA_964475695.1 uncultured Rubrivivax sp. | reverse complement strand
GGTGACGAAGAGCTTGCGGGTCATGGGCGGCGAAATCAGCGCGTCTGGTGCGACATTACCCCCAGGATTCTAGTGACCAGGGCTGCTGGGGCTACCATTGACGGTTTACTCTGCTCTGGCTGTCCACGATGTCCGGCGAACCCTCTCCGATGATTCAGGCCCTGCAAGGCGCGCTGCAGTCCGTTGTCGACCCCAACACGGGACAGGATTTCGTTTCCACCCGCCAACTCAGGAATCTTCGCGCCGAGGGGGGTGAGGTGTCATTCGACGTCGAACTCGG
>CAYYYC010000166.1:0-4648 GCA_964475695.1 uncultured Rubrivivax sp. | reverse complement strand
AGCCAGATTCCCGCACTGCGCAAGGCGCTGATTGCGGCTGCCCGCACCGTGCCTGGGGTCGAAAACGTCAGCGCCAATCTCGCCACTCGAATCGTCGCCCATGCGGTCCAGCGCGGCGTGCAGCTGATCACGGGCGTGCGCAACGTGATTGCGGTGGCCTCGGGCAAGGGTGGCGTTGGCAAGAGCACCACCACCGCGAATCTCGCGCTGGCACTGGCGACCGAAGGCGCGCGCGTGGGCATCCTGGATGCCGACATCTACGGGCCCAGCCAGCCGATGATGATGGGCATCGAGGGGCGCCCCGAGAGCGCCGACGGCAAGACCATGGAGCCGCTCGAGAACTACGGGGTGCAGGTGATGTCGATCGGATTTCTCGTCGATGCCGACAACCCGATGATCTGGCGTGGCCCCATGGCCACGCAGGCGCTGGAGCAACTCCTTCGGCAGACCAACTGGAATGACCTGGACTACCTGCTGGTGGACATGCCTCCGGGAACCGGCGACATCCAGCTCACACTCAGCCAGCGCGTGCCGCTGACCGGTGCCGTGATCGTGACCACGCCGCAGGACATCGCGCTTCTGGATGCGCGCAAGGGCCTGAAGATGTTCGAGAAGGTCGGCGTGCCCATCCTGGGGATCGTGGAAAACATGGCGGTGCATGTTTGCGAGAAGTGCGGCCATGCTGAACACATCTTCGGGGCCGATGGCGGCCGGAGGATGGCGGCCGAGTATGGGGTGGACTACCTCGGCGCGCTGCCGCTGAACCTGTCGATCCGGGTGCAGGCTGATGCCGGGCGGCCCACCGTGGTCAGCGACCCCGATGGCGAGGTCGCCGGGATCGACAAAGGCGTGGCGCGCACGGTGGCGGTCAAGGTTGCGGCCAAGGCCAAGGACTTCTCCTCGAAGTTCCCCACGATCTCGATTTCGAAGAACACATGAGGCTTCGGCTGTCTTGGCGCCACGCGGCCTGCGCTGGCCGGTCGGGGCGGTGTCTTGCCCGATTCGGAGCGCGCCCATGAAGACTCTGGTCTGCGACTGCAACGGCACCATGAATCTGGACGGCCCGGGATTGGCGGAGGCCCTGGGGCGGGTGCCCGGTGCCCACAGCGACGGGTTGCAGACGGTGCACACGCTGCTGTGCCGCCGACAGGCGCCGGCCTTTCAGCGCGCTGCCAAGGACGGCGACGATTTGCTGGTGGCCTGCACCCAGGAGCAGCGGCTGTTCGTGGAGCTCAATGAGCAGACTGAGGGGGCGCCTTCGCTGCAGGAGCGGCCGATTCGGTTCGTCAACATCCGAGAGTCTGCCGGCTGGAGCCGCTCTCAGGCCACCGGGCAGATGGCTGCAGCCGGCGCGGTGCTGCCCAAGATGGCCGCGCTCATCGCAGCGGCTCAGCGACCCGAGCCTGACCCGGTGCCGGTGGTGACCTACCGATCCCAGGGCCGGGTTCTGGTTGTCGGGCCGGCCTCCCGTGCGCAGGCCGCCGCGCAGCGTTTGCAGGATCGTTTGACGGTGGAGTTGCTTTGCACCCCGACATCTGACCCCTCATCCCAGGGCTTGAACCAGCGTCGCGAGCACCTGGTGCACTCGGGCGTGCCCACTCGCATCAGCGGATGGCTTGGCGCTTTCGAGGTGCATTGGGAATCCCGCAATCCGATCGACCCGGACCTTTGCACGCGCTGCAACGCTTGCCTTGAGGCCTGCCCGAAAGGCGCGATCGGCCTCGATTACCAGATCGACCTGAGCCGCTGTGACGGTCACCGGGCCTGTGTTCGGGTTTGCGAGGCCGCTGGAGCGATCGACTTCCAGAGGCCCGCTCAGTCAGGCCAGGGGCAATTCGACCTGGTGCTGGACCTGCGGGATCGCCCAGGCTTCGAGCAGCACCAATGGCCCCAGGGCTATCTCCATGTGCCGCCCGAGGCCGGCCCCGACGCCATGTGGGATGCCCTGATGCGGCTTGAGGAACTGGTGGGCGAATTCGACAAGCCACGCTTCTTCCAGTACCGGCAGAAGCTCTGCGCCCACAGCCGCAACGAAAAGATCGGCTGCAGCGCGTGTATCGATGTCTGCTCGGCCCAGGCGGTCCGCAGCGATGCGTCGCTCAAGGGCAAGGGCCAGGCCCAGCCCAAGGCCCGCAGGCCCGACATGCCGCATGCGGTGGGCGGGCAGGGCGGCGGCATCGTGGTCGAGCCCTTCCTGTGCGTGGGTTGCGGCGCGTGCACCACCGTTTGCCCGACCGGGGCCCTGAGCTACCAGACGCCGACCGCTGTGGAACTCGGCGGACGCATCCGCACCATGATGCAGGCTTGGCGAGCCGCTGGCGGGATGGAGCGCCCCGGCGCTCCGGTGATCCTCATCCACAGTCAGGAGCGCGGGGCGGCCTTGATCGACGAGTTGGGCCGTCGTGCCCGCCTGGGAAGCCGCCTGGCGCAGGGCCAGCCTGTCCGCGGGATGCCCGCGCGCGTGCTGCCGGTTGCCGTGTGGCACACCGCCAGCACAGGTTTGGATGTTTGGCTGTCGGCACTCTGCTGGGGAGCGGCGGAGGTGGTGGTGATGCTTGCCGGCGATGAGGCGCCGGACTACCGTAAGGCGCTGGAGGAACAGGCTGCGCTGGCCGCCGCCGTCTGGCAGGGCCTGGGATACCCCGGGGCGGGGGTGCGGGTGCTGGATGCCGGCGGCGCGGTGCCGGTCGCTGGGAGCGGCGTGGCGGCCCCCATCGATCGGCTGGATGCCGAGCTGGCTTCGGTCAGTGCCGCTTGGGCGGCGGCTGCCGCGGCAATGCCGGCCACTTTCAAGCCCGCCACCTTCACCGTCCTGCCCGAAAAGCGGGCAACGCTGGAGCTCTGCCTGGATCATCTTCAGTCGTGCGCGACCGCCGTGCCCGACGAAATCGTCCTGCCGGCCGGTCAGGTGTTTGGCGCTTCGCCCCTGGGCACCATCATGGTGGACACGCAGCGCTGCACGCTGTGCCTTTCCTGCGTGGGCGCGTGTCCGCAGGCGGCCTTGGCCGACAACCCGGAGAGGCCGCAGTTGCGTTTCGTCGAGAAGAACTGCGTGCAGTGCGGGCTGTGCCAGGAGACCTGTCCGGAGGACGCGATCAGGTTGCAGCCCCGGCTGTGGCTGGCCGATCAGGGCAAGGCGCGCAGGCAACTGCGGGTGCTGCACGAGGCTGAGCCCTACCGCTGCATCCGCTGCGCCAAGCCTTTCGGCACGCTGCGGGCGATCGAGTCCATGTTGGCCAAGCTGTCCGACCACCCGGCTTTCGCGGGCGCGGGGGCCGAGCGGCTGAAGATGTGCGGCGACTGCCGCGTCATCGACCTGCACACCAACCCCAACGAAGTTCGCATCACCGACCTGTGAGCCGAGCGGCCTGTCCATGAACGAAGATGAAATCCGCGCGCTGAGCTTTGCCACCATGGACGATGGCGAGGAGTTGGCCCGAGCCGAGGCTTACGGCCTGTTGGCTCGGCTGTGGTTCGCGCCCCCGGACGAGGAGCTCATGGCCCAGTTCAGGGTGGCGGTGACCCAGGCACCGCAGGCCGGCGCATTCCTCGAGGCGCCATGGGAGGCGCTGGTTTCTGCCTTCCGCGACCAGGGGCGCAGCGAAATCGCCGCAGAGTACGACGCGTTGTTCCACGGTGTGGGCCGGCCGGATGTTCTTCTCTATGCCAGCCACCACCTCAGCGGGTATCTCAATGACAAGCCCTTGGCCGCGCTGCGGGCCGACCTGGCCGAACTGGGCCTGGCCAAGGATGAGCTCCGCGGTGAGACCGAAGATCATGTGGCCTTTGTGCTGGAGGTCATGCGCTATCTCATCGCCGGTGACGACATTGCCGTGTGCAACCTCGAGCGCCAGAGGAAATTCTTCCGCAGCCATGTGCAGACCTGGGTGGGGTCGTTGTGCGAGGCGGTCTCGGCGCATCCCCGGGCCAACGCCTATGCCCGGCTGGCCGACTTCACCCGCGCGTTCGTCGAGGTGGAGACTCAGGGCTTTGACATGCTCGAGTCGTGAGCGTGCCCACCCCTCGGGAGTCGGCGCCCCGATATCAAGGGATAACCCTCGTTTCTGGGGAAGCCCGCCGGTTCCCGGCGTCCCGGGCAACCCTATCCAGAGTGGGGGGATTGGATCGGGATGTTCCCCATTGTTTCTCGCCGGGGAAAGCGCGTTAATTGGAGGATATGCAGTCTTGTGCGTAAGTCTGTCGCGCACGATTCATGACTATCGAACGGAGGATTCATGAAACAAGGATCTGACCAGAGGCTGAGCCGGCGAGGCGCCTTGGCCGGCGTGGGTGCCGTCGGTGCGGTGGCCGCCGCGGTGGTTGTCTCCTCGCCCGCGGCCCTGGCGCCCGAAGCGCAACAGGCGGCCGTCGAGCCCCAAGGCGCGGATGATCCGCAGTCGGGCTACCGACTGACCGAGCACATCAAGCGCTACTACTCCACCGCCCGCGCCTGAACACCGCGGGCTTCACGCTTTTCATCAACTGGTTGTCCAACAGGAGGTTTTCATGTTGTTGACACGCAGGTCGGGCGAGACTGGGGCGGCGTCGCCGTCCCGGGGCCTCGTCGACAGTCTGGCGCGGGGCATCACGCGCGCCATGCCGACCATGGACCGGCGCGCCTTCTTGCGCCGTTCCGGGCTCGGCGTGG
>CAYYYC010000165.1:0-4975 GCA_964475695.1 uncultured Rubrivivax sp. | reverse complement strand
GGTTCGTGCCAACATGCCGGCATCCCTGGGTCGACCGTTCACACCCAGTGGCTGAGCGGCTGGCCTGATAATCGCTTTGCCTGGCTACAAGCTTTTTCCAACCTGGAGGTTTTCCCATGTCTTTGTTTTCCAAGCGCTCCCTGCTCCAATGGGCAGGTCTGACGGCCGTTGCGGCCACGGTCGCCCTTGTAGGGTGTGGCAAGAAGGAGGAGCCCAAGCCGGCGCCTGCCGCCGCCAAGCCCGAGCCCCTGAAGGCGGCTTGGATCTATGTGGGCCCTGTGGGAGATGCGGGCTGGTCGTTCGCCCATGACTTGGGCCGCAAAGCGGCTGAAGCCAAGTTTGGCGACGGGCTGAAAACCACCATTGTGGAAAAGGTGCCCGAGGGGGCTGATGCCGAGCGCGTGATCCGAGACCTGGCCCAACAAGGCAACAAGATCATCTTTGCGACGTCCTTCGGTTACATGGATGCGATGCTCAAGGTGGCGGGTGAATTCCCCGACGTGAAGTTCGAGCACGCCACCGGCTACAAGACCGCGCCCAATATGCGTATCTATGACGCCAGCTTCTATCACGACACCTACATGGCTGGCGTGATTGCCGGCAAGATGACCAAGACCAACACCTTGGGCGTTGTGGGATCCTTCCCCATCCCCGAGGTGCTGCGCAACATCAATGCGTTCACCCTGGGCGCGCAAAGCGTCAATCCGAAGATCAAGACCAAGGTCGTTTGGGTGAACACCTGGTTCGATCCCCCGAAGGAGAGCGAGGCTGCCCAAAGCCTGATCAACCAGAAGGCCGACGTGTTGCTGCAGAACACCGACTCCACCGCCGTGCTGCAGACGGCCGAGAAGAACGGCAAGTACGCCTTCGGCTGGGACAGCGACATGAGCGCGTTTGGTCCCAAGGCCCATCTGGCCTCGGCGATCGTCAACTGGGGCCCGTACTACATCAAGGCCATTGAAGAACTCAAGGCAGGCACATGGAAGACCGAGCGGACGGTCTGGGGGGTCAAGGAAGGGCTCAATGACCTCGTCAAGGTCAACGACGTTGTTCCTGCCGATGCCAAGAAGCGGGTCGATGAGATCAAGTCCGGCCTCAAGGATGGCTCCTTCGAAGTGTTCACCGGCCCAATCGTGGACAACACCGGCAAGGAGCGCTTGGGCAAGGACCAGAAGGCCGACCAGGCTTGGAGTGACAAGATCGACTTCTACGTCAAGGGTGTCGAAGGCAAGGTGCCCAGCGGCAAGTGATTCGCACTTCGGCAGCACTTTCAGGCGCTGCCCCGGAGCATCGAGCCGCCCAGCGCCTTGTGCCGGGCGGCTTTTTTACGCAGTCGGTGGGAGGCCGCGCGTGAAGGAGCACGAGTGGTGGTGGCCGGTGGCGCGGCTCGAAGACCTGGGGACGGAGCCCATGGCGTTGCAGCTGCTGGGCCAATCCCTGGTCCTGTGGCGCGGTGAATCGGGCAGGGCAAGCCTGCTCACCGACAGGTGCCCGCATCGCGGGGCCCGGCTTTCAATGGGCCGGGTGCGCCAGGATTCCCTTCAGTGTCCCTATCACGGTTGGCGGTTCGACACCATGGGGCGTTGTGTGGCCATTGCTGCGCAGCCTGGGTTTGAGCCGCCCGCCTCCAGTGCCGCGTGCAGCCACCGCCTGGTCCAAAGCCACGGGATGTGGTGGGCTGCGCTTGGCCAACCCGCGCATGAACCTCCACGGTTGTCCCAAACTCCTGAGCGCCGACTGATCTACGGCCCCTTCGATGTGGCCACAAGTGCGCCGCGCGCGGTGGAGAACTTCTTGGACACGGCCCACTTTGCTTTCGTGCATGACGGCTGGCTCGGCGATGTGAATCGCCCTGAGGTTCCCCCCTACGAGGTCAGCCTTACCCCGGATGGACGCCCGCTCATCGAGCGGTACCGCGCATGGCAGCCGCGCGCTTCGGCCAGTGCGCAATCGGGTGGGTGGGTGGAGTATCGCTATGAGGTTCTCAGTCCCTTTTCGGCTCTGCTGAGCAAGCGGGATCAGTCTGGCGGAGCGCAGGACAGTTATGTGATCTGGGCCTGTCCCCAAACCCCCGAGTCCTCGCGTTTGTGGTTCGCCCAGTACACCTCGGACTCCTCCACGCCGGACGACGATCTGAGGGCCTTTCAGGAAGCGATCTTTGCCCAGGACCGTCCCGTGCTGGAGTCTCAGCAGCCCAAGACTCTGCCCCTGGACGGCAGTGAGGCGATGTCGTCGGCGGACCGACTCAGCGCAGCTTATCGTCGCTACCTCAGGGATTGCTCCATCGGTTTCGGTGTGAGCTGATGCCACCCAAGCACACAGGGGGAAAAGAATTGATGGGGCAGGATCCGGAACTGAACATCGATTTTGGACGCATCGGTCCGCAGCGGCTGGCCGAACTGGTGTCGACCGCACCAAAGGCCGAACTCCACATCCACATCGAGGGCTCGCTGGAGCCGGAGATGATCTTCTCGTTGGCACAGCGAAACGGCGTTCGCTTGGCTTACTCCAGTGTGCAGGCCTTGCGCTCGGCCTACCGGTTCAGGGACTTGCAAAGCTTTCTCGATGTCTACTACGCCGGGGCCAGTGTGCTTCTGACCGAGGCTGATTTCCACGACATGGCGTGGGCCTACCTGACTCGCGCGGCGCGCGATGGAGTGGTCTGTGCCGAGATCTTCTTCGACCCGCAGACACACACCGAGCGTGGTGTGGATATGGGGGTGGTCGTTCGAGGCCTGAGCAGCGCCTGTCGGAAGGCGGAGCAGGCGTTGGGGCTGCGCACCGGGCTCATCCTGTGCTTTCTGCGGCACCTCAGCCAGGAGGCGGCGCTTGATGCTCTCGAGCAGGCGCTCCCGTTTCGACAGCATCTTCTCGGCGTGGGGTTGGACTCCTCGGAGAAGGGACATCCGCCCCAGAAGTTCGCTCAGGCCTTTGCCCGTGCGGCAGAGCTTGGGTTGCGCCGGGTGGCCCACGCCGGCGAGGAGGGGCCGGCGGAGTACATCCGTTCGGCGCTCGATGATCTGGGCGCCGAGCGCATCGATCATGGCGTGCGGTGCACAGAAGACCCGGAACTGGTCCGCGAGCTGGCTCAGCGGCAGATTCCCCTGACGGTTTGCCCACTGTCCAACATCAAGCTCGGCGTGTTCTCCGAGATGCGCGCCCACAATCTGCCCGAATTGCTGCGGGCTGGATTGGCCGTGACGGTCAACAGCGACGACCCGGCCTATTTCGGCGGCTATATCAACGACAACTATGCGGCCGTCTTGCAGGCGCATCCGGCAATGGGCCCCCGCGACGCGTGGAAGCTCCTGCGAAACAGTCTCTTGGCAAGCTTTGCGGCGCCTGAGGACAAGCAGGCTTGGCTCGCGCGGCTGGACAGTCACTTCGCCGCCGCTTGAGTTTGTCGTCCTGCTCCATTCGGTCACCTGTCCTTCTTCTGGGCAGGGGAATCCCTGAGATCGAGGGTATGCCATCGTGTATACAGTTCGGCGCACACTTTGAGCTTTGAACGTATTCATGTCTCGCGCCACAGCCGCCGAATCGTCTCGACTGCCCCGGTCTGCCGGCCGCCTTGTGCGTGGTCCAAAGGCGGCTGCCAGGGCCGGTGTGGCGCCGGCCGGCACCTCCACCCAGCGGATCGTGGATTCGGTGACCGCAGCGATCGTGGAGCGACGCCTGATGCCGGGAACCAAGCTTGCCGAACAGCGTCTGGCCGACATATTTCAGGTCTCGCGCACGGTTGTCAGGCAGGCGCTCAATCAGTTGAGCCGCGACAGGCTGGTCACGCTGGAGCCCGCGCGAGGCGCCTTCGTGGCCACCCCGAGCGTGGACGAAGCCAGGCAGGTGTTTGAGCTGCGGCAACTGATGGAAGGCGCGATGATGCGGCTCCTGGTCGCGCGAGTCACGCCGGAGCAGGTGGTCGAGCTGCGCGAGCACCTGAGGGCTGAGCAGGCGGCGATCGAGGTCAACGACGTGGCGCAGCGGACTCGGCTGCTGGCCCACTTCCATGCCCTGCTGGCCCGAATGACGGGCAATAGGGTGCTGGAAGAGATGCAGGCTGACCTCCTTTCGCGCTCGAGCCTCATTTCCCTCATGTACCAGTCCTCCCAGTCCGCCTCGGAGTCCTCGGCCGAGCATGCGGCCATCGTCGATGCGCTGGAGCGCCGCGACCATGAGCACGCGGTTCGGTTGGCCGAGTTGCACATCGAACAGGTGGAGCGCAATCTGCGCCTCGATCCGCGGGTCCCGGACTTGGCCGAAGTGCTCAAGGAGTCCAGCTGATGTCGCTGCACCGATTCAGCTCACCGGTCGGCAGCGATGGTGCGTGCGGCGCGTCGCCTGTGTCCGCAGGCACAGACTTGGTGCGCGCGCCGCGTCAGTGCCTTGCGCACCCCTGCGCACGCGTCTTGCAGTCCTTTCCCTGTCCCCATCAAGCCAATGGAGCCCAACCATGAATTTCAGGAATTCCCGCCGACGCCTTCTTGGTGCCGTTTCTTCTTCGATGCTGATCGCCTCACTCGCCGTAGCCGCGGGCGCTGTCCAAGCCCAGACGCCCATCAAGTTCCAGCTCGACTGGCGCTTTGAAGGACCAGCCGCCCTGTTCCTGGGATCGGCCGCCAAGGGTTACTACAAGGCCGCCGGGCTTGATGTCACCATCGATGCCGGCAACGGCTCGGGTGGAACCGTCCAGCGCGTGGCCTCCGGAGCCTACGACATGGGGTTTGCCGATCTGGCCGCGCTCATGGAGTTCCATGCCAACAATCCCGACGCCCCGAACAAGCCGGTGGCCGTGATGATGGTCTACAACAACACGCCCGCGGCAGTGCTCGCGCTGAAGAAGAGCGGCATCGCCAAGCCTGCGGACCTGACGGGCAGGAAGCTTGGCGCGCCTGTCTTTGATGCGGGCCGCAAGGCTTTTCCGATCTTCACCAAGGCCAACAACCTGGGCAATGTCACCTGGGTCAGCATGGACCCG
>CAYYYC010000164.1:0-5001 GCA_964475695.1 uncultured Rubrivivax sp. | reverse complement strand
CCCGAGAAGACCGGCTCAGTCACCAACACCGACCGGCTGATGCAGATGGGACGCCGAGCCTTGGTGCCGCCGGGCAACGGCGCGCACGACGCCCAGACGGGCGCACGGGCCGATGGCTGGATCCTGGAACAGATGGCGCTGCGGCTGGGGTTGCCCTGGGCCTACGGCATCGATCCCCTGGGTGGGGAGGGTGGCATCGGCGCGGTGCATGACGAGATGAGGTCCCTGATGCCGTCCATCGCCGGGATCAGCTGGGCTCGGCTGCAGCGTCAGGGTGCGGTCACCTACCCGTGTTTCGATGAACAGGATCCGGGCCAGTCGGTGGTCTTCACAGACCGTTTTCCCACGCCCAGCGGCCGTGCCCGTCTGGTGCCTTCGGCGCTGGGCTGGGCCGCGGAGCGGCCGGATGCCCAGTTCCCGCTGGTGCTGATCACGGGACGCCAGCTGGAGCACTGGCACACCGGGTCGATGACCCGCCACAGTCGGGTGCTGGATGCGCTGGAGCCGCATGCCGCGGCATGTCTGCACCCGCTGACCCTTGCCGCTGTCGGCGCGGCGCCTGGAGCCATGCTGCGCGTTTCCTCGCGCCGCGGCAGCATTGAACTTCTGGCCCGGGCCGACGAGTCCATGCCGACCGACACGGTCTTCATGCCGTTTGCCTTCTCCGAGGCTGCCGCCAACCTTCTGACCCACGCTGCCCTGGACCCGGTGGCCAAGATCGCCGAAGTCAAGTACTGCGCGGTTCGGGTCGAGCCTGTGGCTGGCGCCTAAGATGTGACCATGGAATCGCCCCACAACCGAGTCGCGCTGGTCACCGGCGCCGCGCGAGGCATCGGTGCGGCCAGCGCGAGTGCGCTGCTTCTCGACGGCTGGAGGGTGGTCTACAGCGGACGCAGCCTGCCTGCGCTGCAGGCGGCCATCGACGCCTGCGTGGCCTCGACGCGGGCCCGGGGCCTGCCCCATGACGCGGTCGCGCGTCGGGCGTTGGCTGTGCAGGCCGATGTCACCGATCCGGCCTCCGTGGCCGAGCTCTTCGGCGCGGTTTCCCGAAGTTTCGGCCGCCTGGATCTGCTGTTCAACAACGCCGGGCTCTTTGCGCCCAAGGGGCTTCTCGAGGAAGTCGACTTCGCCGATTGGAAGCGCGTGGTGGAGACCAATCTCAACGGCGCCTTTCTCTGCACCCAGCACGCCTTTCGCATGATGAAGGGCCAGGCGCCGCGCGGCGGGCGCATCATTAACAACGGCTCCATATCCGCGCATGCGCCGCGCCCCAACTCGGCAGCCTACACCGCCACCAAGCACGCGATCACCGGCCTGACCAAGAGCGCCTCGTTGGACGGACGCAAGTACGACATCGCTGTGGGCCAGATCGACATCGGCAATGCGGCCACCGACATGACCGCCGGCTTTGCGCAGGGCGCACTTCAGGCCGATGGCAGTGCCCGAGTCGAGCCGGTGATGGATGTGGCCCATGTGGCTCAGGCGGTTCTCTACATGGCCAACCTTCCCTTGTCGGCCAATGTGATGAACATGACCGTCATGGCCACCCACATGCCCTTCGTCGGCCGCGGATAGCGCCGGGCTTGATCTTGCTCTGCACAGGCCTTGCAGCCTGGGCCTAAGGTTGCGGCTCCACACCCAACCCAGGAGAAGTGCATGAATCCCAACATCGATCTTCAGCGCGACAAACTGATGCAGGACCTGCATGCGGTCGTTCGCGATGCCGAAGACCTGCTGAAATCCGGAGGCCAGCAGCTCGGCGACGGAGCGGCACTGTGGCGCGAGCGCACGCAAAACCGACTGAGCCAGGCTGCGCGTCAACTGGCCGAGCTGCAGCAGCAGGCCAGTGAGCGCGTGGTCTTGGCGGGCCGCAACACCAATGAGTTTGTGCATCGGAATCCGTGGGTGGCCGTCGGCGTGGCCAGCGGCGTCGGCCTGTTGGCCGGCTACCTGATGAACAACCGCCGCTAGGCGCGGGCTGCGTGTGGCCGTTGCTTCGGCAATGGGCTCGAGAAGCCCTGCGCCTGCTGCTGGCATTGGGGTGGGAACAGCTTGAGTCTTTGCGCCACGACTGGCGACAGGCGCTGGCGCGAGAGCGCCAGCGCGCCTTCGAGCTGCTGGCCCTGCTGTGCCTGGGCCTGCTGTGCTGCTCGTTGGCTGCCGCCGGAATGCTCCTGTTGGTCTGGTGGGCTCTGCCTGAGCACTGGCGTCTGCCTGTGATGGCCTTGCCGCTGGCCGCGCTGGGCTTGGTTGGCCTGGGCGTGTTGGCGGCGGCACGCCGGCGTGCCCTGGCCCCGTGACGAGCGCGGCGACGGCGTTCACCGGCCATGGCCCAACGATGGCCATCTCGCATCGTTGGCATCAGGAGAAGTATGCGCTGACCGGCGAGCTGCGGGCGGTCGACACGCAGGCTCGCGTTGCCGGTGCCCTGGCGGCCATCGAGCAGGGTGGGCAGCAGGACCGTTGGCGTTGGCGCTTCCTGCAGGCCATGCGCCATGGGCTGTTGCCGGGAGGGCGCATCATGGCTGGAGCTGGCCGCAGGCCGGCACCCGGCGGCATGTCCGCATCGCTGGCCAACTGCTTCGTGCTCCCCGCCCACCCCTGGCGCAATCTGCCCGGAATGCTGCGCAGGACGCTGCAGGCTGGCGGGGGCGTGGGCGTTGACTTCTCCGATGTCGATGGCAGCGCCCTGCAGGCGATGGGCCGCTGCGAGGCGATCGCCCGGGGCTTGGACCATGCGTCGGATACCTGCCGTCGCGCGGCACAGATGGCGGTCTTGCGGGTCGATCATCCGGAGCTGGAAGCCTTCATCGGCGCAGCGCCATCAGATCACCCCCACATGGTTCGCTCGGTGGCCGTGGATGACGCATTCATGCGGGCCCTGGCCGATCCCCAGGGAACCGATTGCCGGCGTCGCTGGCTGGCGATGGTGGCGTCGGCTTGGCGAGGTGGCGAGCCGGGCCTGTTGTTTCTCGACCGCATCCGGGCCGATGACAATCTTGCTGACCAGGAGTGCCTTACGGCGACCAATCCCTGCGGCGAGCAGCCTCTGCCGCCCTTCGGGTCGTGCGTGCTGGCCTCGGTGGACCTCAGCCGTGTCGTCCAGCGACCGTTCACGGCCCAGGCCCACCTGGCCTGGGGCATGCTCGCGGCGCTCGTGCATGTCGGCGTGCGCCTGCTGGACAACGCGCTGGAGCTCAGCGCCTGGCCATTGCCCCAGCAGGCCCAGGCCATGAGGCGTCACCGTCGCATCGGCCTGGGCGTGACCGGGCTGGGCGATGCCCTGGCCATGCTCAACCAGCGCTATGGCTCGCCCTCATCCTGCCGACTGGCCGCCCAGGCGATGCGGTTCATTTCGCACGCGGCCTATCGCGCTTCGGTGCGACTGGCGCGCGAGCGGGGCCCTTACCCCGCCTGCAACGCCGAGGCGGTCCTGCGCTCCCCGAGATTTGCGTCTCGGCTCGCGCCTGACCTGCGCCATGACATCCGTCGCCACGGGCTTCGGCACTCCCACCTGCTGGCGATCGCGCCGGCGGCCAGCATCAGCGTGGCCTTCGGTGATGGGGTGAGCTGCGGTGTGGAGCCCATGACGGCCGCGCAGTGGCAGCGCCATTGGCGCGATCCGCAGGGTCGCGCCTGCAGTGGCTGGATGCAGCACCCTGCATACCGCCTGTGGCTTGCGCTCAACGGTGACCGCAGACAGCCGGAGCAGGGGTGGGCTTGGTTGGACCAGGTGCCGCCCCAGGCCCAGCTGGCCATGGTCGCTGCGCTCGCTCCGCACGTGGATGGCGCCATCAGCAAGACGCTGTCGGTCCCCGAGCAGACCACCCCTGAGGAACTGCAGGCCCTCATGCACTCGGCCTGGGCCTGCGGACTCAAGGGCATTTCAGTCTTCAGGCGCGGCAGCCGCCCTGGGGTGTTGGAGTCCGCCGGGCCCGACATGGCGGAGCCGTCCCGGCACCCCGTCGAGACACTCAGAGAAACCGATCGAGCAGGCGGCGCGAGCCGCGGTCCATGGCCTTGAGATCGAGCACGCGAAACACCAGGCCGTGGCTGTCGGTGATCAGCAATCCGCCATCACGCAGCCGCCGGATGTCTTCTTCGCCCCGCAGCACGAATTCGGCCCGGCCCCGGTCGGTCTCTACCGTCCAGGTGCTCGGCGTCGAGAATGTCGAAACGCCCACAAGCCGACGGACCGTGGGCATGAATTCGCGTTGGGCCAGTTCTTCGGCCAAGACGGCGCGTGTCGGGTCGGTGAGCTTGTCCCAATGTTCGATCCACTCCAGCTCATGGCCATCGGGACCCACCAGTGACAGCCCCTCCAGAGGCGCCTCGATGGGAAAGGCGCGAACGGCCTGCACTCCCACATGGGTCACGCCCCTGGGGTCCGTGTAGACCAGGCGCCCGTGGGCATCGCGCTCCAGTCGCCCCTGCATGGCTGGGGCCGGTGTGGATGCGCCGGTCATGCCTGCCTCACCAGGGGGTTGCTCGCCGGAGCGGGCGGCTCGTCCTCGGTGTCCACATTTCGGGCCTGCGCCTGGTAGAGGCGCCAGTACGCGCCCTCGCGAGCCATCAGATCGTCGTGCCGACCCGTCTCCACCACCTCGCCACGGTCCATCACCACCAGCCGATCCGCCTTGCGCAGTGTGCTCAGACGGTGGGCGATGGCGATCGTGGTTCGCCCCTTGACCAGGTTGTCCAGCGCCTTCTGGATTTCCTTCTCGGTTTCAGTGTCCACCGCCGAAGTGGCCTCATCGAGGATCAGCAGGCGCGGGTTGATCAGCAGCGCCCTCGCGATGGAGATGCGTTGGCGCTCACCGCCCGACAGCCCCTGGCCCCGCTCGCCCACCAATGAGTCATAGCCCTGCGGCAGGCGCAGGATGAAGTCGTGGGCATGCGCCGCGCGCGCCGCAGCCACGATTTCCGCGCGAGTGGCCTCGGGTTTGCCGTAGGCGATGTTCTCCGCGATCGTGCCGAAGAACAGGAAGGGCTCCTGCAGCA
>CAYYYC010000163.1:0-5045 GCA_964475695.1 uncultured Rubrivivax sp. | reverse complement strand
CTTGACCACGAGGTCGTAGAGCTTGGCCTCAATCTCGCTGAGGCTGCCCGGCGCCTGCAGGGTGGGGATGATGGCGAAGTGGTCCGACACCTTGGCGTTGTCGAAGACCTTCTTGCTGGGCTTGATCAGCCCCTGGTTGATGGCCACACGCGCGTGGGCCGAAAGGCCTCGAAGGGGTCCGGGCAGGTCGGCATCGGCCAGCATTTCCACCGTGCCCTTGACGGTGGCCAGATAGTCCTCGGGCAGATGGCGCGAATCGGTGCGAGGGTAGGTCAGCACCTTGTGCTTTTCGTACAGCGCCTGGGCCAGGGACAGTGTGGTCTTGGCGGAAAAGCCGAAGCGCGAATTGGCTTCACGCTGCAGCGTGGTCAGGTCATAAAGCCCCGGGCAGGCTTGGGTGGTTGGCTTGGACTCCTCCTTCACGCTGGCCGCTTGGCCGCGCACCGCTTTGGCCACGGCTTCGGCAACCCTCTCGTCCCACAGTCGATCGGCGCGGGCGTCGGCATCCTGCCCCTTCTTGAAGGCCGGGTCGAACCATTTCCCCTCATAGGTGCCGGCCTGCGCATCAAAGGTCGCCTTGACTTCCCAATAGGGACGTGCCACGTGGCGCCGGATCTGCTCCTCGCGCTCCACGACGATGGAAAGCGTGGGCGTCTGCACACGGCCCACCGTCGTCAGGAAGAAGCCGCCATCGCGCGAATTGAAGGCAGTCATGGCGCGCGTGCCGTTGATTCCCACCAGCCAATCGGCCTCGCTGCGACTGCGTGCCGCGTCGGCCAGGCCCTGCATCTGCTCATCGCTGCGAAGCCGCTCGAATCCCTCGCGGATGGCCTGCGGTGTCATGCTCTGCAGCCAAAGGCGCTGGATCGGCTTGTCGATCGGCTTCTTGGCACCGGCTGCGTACTGCACGATCAGCCTGAAGATGAGCTCTCCTTCTCGCCCGGCATCGCAGGCGTTGATCAGACGCGCCACGTCCTTGCGCTTGACGAGCTTGACCACCGCGTTGAGCCGCGTCTTGGCCTTGTCGATCGGCGCAAGCTCGAAGTGGGGGGGCACCACCGGCAGGTGGGCAAAGCTCCACTTGCCGCGCTTGACGTCGTACTCCTCTATGTCCGGCGCCACGCGGGGTTTCTCCGCGATGATCAGTGTCTTGCTGATGCGCCTCTCAGGCTTCCTTCCATGGGCCGCGGCCAATGCGCTGCAGCCTGCCTACAATCCGGGCTTCTCGCGTGCGCACGCGCACCCGCGCGCGCACCCATGAATTCAATGTACCCAAAGACAGCCAAGCCGCAAGCCTCAGCCCCACGCCGCATCCAGGTGCGGCGCAGTGGCGTGCATGGCCGGGGCGTTTTTGCGACTCAGGCGCTTCGCCGGGGCGAGGTGGTGATCGAATATCGGGGTGAGCTCATCGATTGGGATGAGGCCATGCGCAGGCACCCCCATGACCCGGCCCAGCCCGACCACACCTTCTATTTCCACATCGAAGACGGCCGGGTGATCGACGCCAATGTCGGGGGAAACGCCGCGCGCTGGATCAACCATTCCTGCGATCCCAACTGCGAGGCCGATGAAGTGGACGGTCGTGTCCACATCAAGGCGCTGCGGGCGATCCGGGTGGGGGAGGAACTCTCCTACGACTACGGCCTTTCGGTGGACGAACGCTACACCCCGGCGGTCAAGCGCCGCTTTGCCTGTCATTGCGGCGCGCCGCAATGCCGCGGGACGATGCTCTCGCCCAAGCGGTGAGCAGCCTGCGTTTCGATTGGGACGCGCCGGGACTGCAGGCGCAGTGGCGGCGATTGGGGGATGGCCGCTGGGGCGGGTTGGAGGTCAGGGTCGTCGCGCAGACGGCCTCCACGAACGATGATCTGTTGGCGCTGGCGCGACAGGTCCCGGCATCGGAACTGGCACCGATCGTCCTGGTGGCCGAATCCCAGACGCATGGACGAGGCC
This sequence comes from uncultured Rubrivivax sp., assembly GCA_964475695.1. Classification (GTDB taxonomy): domain Bacteria; phylum Pseudomonadota; class Gammaproteobacteria; order Burkholderiales; family Burkholderiaceae_C; genus RFTU01. The sequence goes on along the minus strand of CAYYYC010000163.1, from coordinate 3,092 downwards.
GCCTGGGACGCTCCTGGGCAGCCCTGCCGGGGGCCAGCCTCACGCTGAGCATCGGGATGTGCCTGAGCCCTGAGCGGGGCTGGGCAGGGTTGTCGCTGGTCGTTGGCCATGCATTGGCGCAGGCGTTGCAGCCCTGGGATCGAGGCGCCTGTGGGCCACAGTCCGAGGACGGGCGGGGCCGCCTGATGCTCAAGTGGCCCAACGACCTCTGGTGGATCGACAGCGACGAGCCCTCGCCGGCGCAGCGCGCGGCCGGGCGAAAGCTTGCCGGCGTGCTGATCGAGACGCTGCCGCTGCCGCGCGCCGGTGGGGCTGCGGGCGCGCGTTGGGTGGTGGTGGGCATCGGCATCAACCGGGATGCGCCGGCCCTGGCGTCTCTCGGTGTGCCTGGGACTGCCCTCGCCGGCACTCTGCAGTGGCGCCCGGAAGACGAGCCGCCGGCACTGCTTCGTGCGGTGACGCCCTCGGTGCTGCAGGCTGTCGAAGGGTTTGAGCGGCACGGCTTTGAGCCGTTTCGCGACGAGATTCAGGCCCGTGACGTGTTGGTGGGCCAACACGTCACACTCCAGGGCGCCCCGATCGAGGAGGGTTGGTGTGAGGGGCTCGATGCCGATGGCGCGCTGCGGGTGCGCCGGGGCGACATGGTGCACCGAGTCATCGCCGGCCAGGCCAGCGTGAGGCCGGTTCCGCAGGCGCTCAGCAGCGACATCGGGCATGATCCGTTCGCATGACTGGCCCAGGCGTTCGAACATGAGCGGAAAACTCATCACTCTTTTGGTGCTCGCCCACGTGGGGGTGGCGTTCTGGGCCTTCGGCCCCGGCGCCTGGATGGCGGCGCCCGGCCCGGGCCCCCACGATCCCCAGAGAACCGCTCTCCAGTGGCGCCCTGAGCTCATCGTGGTGCTCGGTCCGCAGACCGACGGCGCGGCGCCGTCAGCAGTGCCGCGTGAGGGGCCGGCTGCGGCCCTCGAGACTGCGGCTCGGTCTGAGGTCGCCCAATCCGATGCAGCCCCGGTGGCCCCGGCATCCGCTGCCCGGCCGCCTTTGGGCGCGTCAGCGCCTGGTCTGGCGGGACCGTTGCGCCAGCCGCTCCCGACGGTTGAGGCCGTGAAGAGCCATGGCGCCCAACAGCAGCCCCAATAGCCAGCCCGTGCCGGAGGATCCCCCACCGGATCCGCCCGAACTGCCCGAGCCCCCGCCGCCGGGGGGGGGCGGGGGAATGAGCGAATACACCCGCGCCACCGCAGCGCCGGCATCGAGCATCCCGCTGCCGCAGGTGGTGGCTGTGCAGAAGCACTCGAGCTGATCGGTGTTGTCCGGGGCGCGGCATGCAGGCACGGGCTCCTCCCCGGGCCCCAAAGGCCTCGAGGTCGGGAACGGCCGAGTGGTGGCCTGCAGGATTTCGCGGATCTTGGCTGGGGTCAGGCTTGGGTCGACCGCCAGCATCAGGGCCACGGTGCCGGCCACCAGTGGGGCTGCAAAGCTTGTGCCCACGGTGAAGTTGCTGCCATCCGAGTACCCATGGGCCCCGGGCTGGCGCAAGCCGAGGTTGGTGGTGGTGAGCAGCGGGTACAGGCAGGGGCCCTGCAGGTTGACGCAGTTCCCCGCAGGCGCGGCCAGCGCCACCTCCGGGCCGATGTTGGAATAGCCCACCTTGCTTCCGGCGTGCCGCACACCCGCCACGGCGATGACCCCAGGACAACTGGCCGGCACCGAAACCTTCAGCCCGGTGTCATTGCCCGCGGCGGCCACCACCGTGGTTCCCGCGGACTGAAGTTCGGCCACCACCTCGCGATAGGCCTGAGTGCAGACGCCCGAAGAACCCAGGCTCATGTTGATGACACGCGCCGGATGCGCATTGGGCACCAGGATCGATGTCCCCACGCCCACCTCCTGCGACACCCCGGCGGCCCACCGCATCGCGGCGATGATGTCGGAGTCGTAGCCGCCGCAGCGCCCCAGCACCCGCACCGGCAGCACCCTGGCTTGCCAGGCGGCGCCAGCCATGCCCACACCGTTGTTGGTGGCCGCACCGATCAGGCCTGAGACCGATGTGCCGTGCCAGCTGCTGGGGTAGGCCGGCTCTCCCTTGACGCATTCATCGGCGTTGGTCCAGTCCCCCGGGTCGCTGGGGTCGTTGTCGCGACCATCGCCGTCGTTGGCGGTGGTGGGCGTGCCGCTGCGGTCCAGCCCGACAAAGTCATAGCCCGCAACGAGCTTTCCCGCCAGGTCAGGATGGTCGATCCGCACCCCAGTGTCCAGCACCGCCACGATCACATTCGCAGAGCCGGTGCTCACGGACCATGCCCCCGCCGCATTGATGGCGGAGACCAGCTCAGACGAGGGCTCGCGCAGATACCACTGCCCCGCCACGGGCGTGGTGCCGGTCTGGGCGCCGGCATACAGGGGATCATTGGGCGTGTTGACGATGCGCCTGCGCTCATCCACCACGGCCCACTCCACTTCGGGCAGTGCCTGCAGCCGTCGCACCAGTTCCGAGGAACTCAAGCCCTGCCCCCGCAACGCCTGGGTGTGTGGTCCCAGAACGCGACCATCCTGCAGCGGCGCGCGAACGGCCAAAGCCATGCGGGCGGCATGGCGGGGCGCCGGCGCCAACGATCCCTCGCTTGCCGGGCCCGACAGAGCGCGCCTCATGGCGCTGCCGGCGCGGTACTTGACGATGACTCGCGCGCTGTCGAAGGCCTCAGCGCCGGCCGCCGACGCGCCCGGTCGTGCCAGCCGCGTGCCGGCTTCCAGGGCCTGCGCCGCAGCGGATCCAAGCGCGAGACCGGCCACGGCCAGAGCGGCCCAGGCGCCGCAGCGGGCGAGCCGGAAAGAGGGGCCGCGGCGGCCGTGCGCCGGGTTGTGGCGCGGGAAGCGTGAAGCGGGTGTGGGCATGGTGGTGCGGCTCAGTGCGTCGGTGGGCCCAAGCGTATCCGACACCAAGCCGCGCGCCAAGGATGGCGCGCCTCAGCCTTGCACCACGCGCACCATCTCAAGGCACTTGTTGGAGTAGCCCCATTCGTTGTCGTACCAGGCCACCAGCTTGACGAAGGTGCCGTCCAGGGCGATCCCCGCCTCGGCATCGAAGA
>CAYYYC010000162.1:0-5069 GCA_964475695.1 uncultured Rubrivivax sp. | reverse complement strand
GTCTGGGAAGACATCTCCGGTGGCCTGGACAACCTGGTGATCGGCAAGTTCGTCATGCCCTCGCGCGCCTACCTGGGGCGTTTCAACTTCAAGGGCAACGACCAGCAGAAGATGGTGGGGCAGCTCTCCGGCGGCGAACGCGGCCGGCTCCATCTGGCCAAGACTCTGGCGCGCGGCGGCAATGTGCTCATGCTTGATGAGCCCTCCAACGACCTGGATGTGGAGACCCTGCGTGCCTTGGAGGAAGCCCTCCTCGAGTTCGCCGGCAGCGCGATGATCATCAGCCACGACCGCTGGTTCCTGGACCGCATCTGCACCCATATCCTGGCCTGCGAAGGCGACAGCCAGTGGGTCTTCTTCGACGGCAACTATCAGGAATACGAGGCCGACAAGAAAAAGCGTCTGGGCGAGGAGGGCGCCCGTCCCAAGCGGGTGCGCTTCAAGCCGATCAAGTAGGCCTGTGCCCTGGCAGCGGCTCGTTCGGAGTGCGCTTGATCCGTTGAAGGCGCCGCTGCGCTAGGGCGACAGGAGCTTGCCGCTTCGAATTGCCTTGGCGCCGGCCACCTTGCCGATTCGATCGCCCCGCATGGCCCAGCGGGTCTTGCTGTGGGCGAAGAAGAGGCCGTCGACCCGACAGCGCACCTCGGTGGAACTTGCCGTCAGCGGGTCGATGATTTCAGCCACCACCTGGCCGGCCTGGACGCTCTGACCCAGCGCACAGGCAAAGACGACGATCCCGCCACACGGCGCGGTCAAGGGATCCACACCTTCGAGGGGCAGAGCTTCACAGTCGCTGCCGTGGCGATCAGGCAGGGACACGCTCCCCGCGGCCAGATGGCCTCGGGTTTGCAGGAAGGCCAGCAGGCCCAGTGCATCCTGCTCGGCAAGGTCATGAGCCACATCGGACTCGCCGCGCAGCTCCACCGTGGTTGAAAAACAGCCCAGCTCGATGGGATGCTGTCCCGTCCAGGCCTCCTGGAGCTCCCACCAGTGACGCGCCACCGACTCATCAAACGGGTCGTCTCCCGACTCCGTGGCCAGCAGCGCAATCCGAGCGCCCAGGCATCGGCCGAGCGCCAAGGCCGTTTCAGCCCATGGCGTGGGCGCGTAAAGGTGCATCAGGGCTTGACTGTCGCAGTGCAGGTCCAACACTGTGGCAGCGTCCACCGCCAGTGTCTGCAGGTCGCGCTTGAGTGTTTCCGCCGGGCTGATCGCAGACCATGCCGACATCTGCTCAAGGCAGGCACTGCGGATGGCGGAGGTGTTGGCCGCCCGACTCTGACCGAGCCGCCCGGCCAGCGCCTCCATCAGCCCGGGCGTGAGATGCCGGTAGCCGCGGTTGAAGTTCACCCCGCTGGCCAAGTCGAAGCGACCCAGGTGAGCGCCAAGCACTCCCTGCGCGGCGCCAAGCACGTTTGCCGCGGGGATGAGCACCACCTCCCCGACCAGCCGGCCCTGGGCCTCCAGACGCTGCAGGTGCCGGCGCAGGTGCACACCCACCAGCAGCGCCGGAATCTCGTCGGCGTGCACCGAGCACTGGATGACCGCCTTGGGGTGCGCCGATCCATGGGCAGGCTCGGCAGCCAAGCCGAAATGCAGGCTCAGCCAATGGGCTTGCATCCCCGGGGTGGCGCAGGGCAGCTCGTGTCGACGCTCAATCATCAGCCTGGCTCCCCCCACTGGCGCAGCAACGGCAGCGCCAACCGAACCGGCCGAATGTTCAACCGGACCCGTTCGATGGTGTAGGGGTCCCCACCAGTGCCCGAAGGCGACCAGGCTCTCGTGTGCTCATCGCGCGTGAGGATGAATTCAAATCCCAGGTCCGGTCGCGCATCCCCGGGGCGTTGCAGGGCGCTGAAGGCCAACCCTCGAACCTGGGCCTTCGGACCGTCGACCAGCTGGATCATGGCATCCACGATGGCGTAGTCGCCCAGTATGTCCATGAAGTAGCGGTCGAACTCATAGGTCGGGTCGAAGCCCGGTGATCGGAAGGCCACGGGCGCCGCGAGTTTCTGCTCGGTGGGGGTCAGCCTCCCTGAGGCCATGCTGAAACGGTCGCCCGGCTCCAGAAGGCTCAGCCGAGCGCCCTCCAGGCTCATCGCACCGTTTTCCATCCGGTCGCGGGCGGCCTGCAACTCCACCAACAATGCGCCGCGCCCGCTGAGGACTTCCATTTCCCCGTCATGGATCACCACGGCCGAGTCCTCATCCACGCCCAGCCCGATCTTGTCCCCGGCGGCCAACATCATGGGAATCATCCGCCCGACCCGGCCTCGCTTGAGGAAGTGCTGGTCGATGAAAAGTCCGCCGGGAACAAAACCGAGGCCCTGCTCGTACTCCACGCCTCGGCGCAGGATTCCTTTGAGCACTGAGGTCACGAATGGCGCATCCCGGAACATCGTCTGGCTCATGATTGCCGCGCCAGCCGAAGTCCCGGCCACCAGCCCGCCTCGAGCGTGGAGCCTCAGCACGGCCTGCAGCAGGGGCGTGTCGCGTCCCTGTGGCCGCAGCGTGTCGACGATGCGCGCCTGTGCACCTCCTGTGAAGAACACAGCCTGCGACTGCGCCACCATCTGCACCCACTGAGGTTCAGCCGCAGCGGCAGCCACATCCTGGCCCTTGATTCCCGGGGCCACAGCCACCCAGTCCGTGCGTGCCCCTGCCGCTTCCAAGGCGCGCTGAGCCAGGCTGGCCGCGCGCTCCGGTCGACCTGCAGCCATCGACAGCACGGCAAACCGAGCGCCCGCACCGCCGGCAAGCGACACCAGGCGCTTCCAAACCACCGGGTTGTCGAATCTGACACTGCCGCCCAAGGGAACCACCGGGCCCAGGCGCTGGCCGCCGGTCGCACCACCCGGCGATTGGCCTTCGCGGGACTGCGGCTGCGCCATTGCTGTGCTGACAGATCCGGCCATTCCCACCAGCGCAGCCACGGTCTGACGGCGGTTGATCGGCGACTTCATGGCTTCACACCGTCTGGGGCCGACGGGGCCGCATCGGGATGGTGGGCGACCATTCCATCGCCGTCACAGCGGGCGGGTGCGGGACTCGAGCCAGGCCAGAGCATCGCCTCGAACCAAGGGGCGCAGGCGCTGCAGCACCATGGCGTGATACTGGTTGAGCCACTGCAGTTCCTCATCGCGAAGCAGGGAGCGCTCGATGCAGCGGGTATCGATCGGGCACAGCGTCAGCGTCTCGAACTCGAGGAACTCGCCAAATGTCGAGTCTTCTGCAGTCTGCGCCGGCGAGTTGAGCACCAGATTTTCGATCCGAACTCCCCACAGGCCCGGCCGGTAGACGCCGGGCTCGATGGAGGTGATCATCCCCGGCTCCATGGCCATGTGAGGCTCGGCGATTGCTTTGCTGATGCTCTGGGGGCCTTCATGCACGTTGAGGAAGTAACCCACGCCGTGTCCCGTTCCATGGCCGAACTCGATGCCCTGGTCCCACAGCGGAGCTCTCGCCAGGGCATCAAGCATCGGGCTGAGCGTTCCCCTGGGAAACCGGGCTCGCGACAGCGCCATCGTGCCTTTGAGGACAAGGGTGTAGTCCCTTTTCATCGCCGGGGTGGGGTTGCCCACGGGCCACACACGGGTGATGTCCGTCGTGCCGCCGAGATACTGGCCGCCCGAGTCGATCAGCAGGAGGCTGTTGCCCTCGATCACTGCGTGCGACTGCTCGCAGGCCCGGTAGTGAGGCATTGCTCCGTTGGCCGCGAAGCCGGCGATCACGGGGAAGGAAAGCCCCACGAAGCCCGGCTGCCTTGACCGCTCGGCGCTGAGGCGCTCGTCGATGGTCAGCTCCGTGATGCGCTGCCGGCCCAGCGCCTGCTCGAACCAGGCATAGAACGCGCACATGGCCGCTCCATCGCGCTCCATGGCCTCGCGCACGAAGGCCGCCTCCTCCGGCGTCTTGCGGCTCTTGAGCAGCGTGCTTGGATTGATCGCCTCAACGATCCTGACCCCCGGCTGCACTGCCTGCCGCAGACCAAGCGTGACCCGCCGCGGATCCACAAGCAGCACTGCACCGTCGGCCAACGCGCCAAGTGCCGCCTGAGCGTGGCTGTAAGGGGACAGGCTGAAACCCTGGGCGGCAAGGGTCCGACCCAGTGTCTCGGGCACCTTTCCTTCGCCGACAAAGAGGGTCGCCCTGTCGGGCCCGATCAGCAAGTGCGCCAGAAAAACCGGGTTGTAGTCAACATCGGCTCCGCGCAGATTGGTGATCCAGGCAATGTCGTCCAGCGTGCTGATGAAATGATGGGTCGCCCCGTGGCGAGCCATCTCCTGACGAACCTGCGCCGCCTTCCGGCCCCGGTCCACGGCCGCGTGGGGCGCCAGATGCTCATAAACGGCTTGCGTGGGCAGCTCGGGGCGATCAGGCCAGGCGAATTGAAGAAGGTCGATGTCTGTGCGCAGGGCTATGCCTGCCGACTCCAGCCCAGACTTCAGCGCCTGGGCCGCGGCCAAGCCCAGCACCTGGGCGTCTGCTGCAACCGTCGCCCCGCGCGGCAGCTTCTCCGTCAGCCAGGTGATGTGATGCGCTGCGGTTCCCGTGGGGATCTTGACCAGATCCACGCCGGTTCCCTGCAACTCCGCTTGAGCCTGAACCCAGTAACGGCTGTCGGCAAAAACCGCCGCCTGGTCCGCGGCCACCACGAGTGTGCCCATCGACCCCGTAAAGCCGCTGAAGTGCTGGCGACCTTGCCAGCGCTCAGGCAGATATTCCGACAAGTGCGGATCGGAGGATGGCACCAACAGGGCATCCACCCGCTCGCGCGACATGGCTTCACGCACGGATTGCAGCCTTTGGCGGATCGGGTTTGTTCGAGCGTCCATGCTGGGCATTCTAGAAAGTGGAAAGTGGTCGTCGGACGAGCCTGCCGGCGCCCTATCCGATGCGCCCGAGAAGCAGGTACTCCATCAGAGCTTTCTGCACATGCATGCGGTTCTCGGCCTCATCCCAAACCACGCTTTGCGGCCCATCGATGACATCGGCAGAAACTTCCTCGCCGCGATGGGCGGGCAGGCAGTGCATGAAAAGGGCTTGGGGGTGCGCTGCAGCCATCAGAT
>CAYYYC010000161.1:0-5073 GCA_964475695.1 uncultured Rubrivivax sp. | reverse complement strand
GGCTCAGGCCATTCCACCCGCTCTGGTGCTGGCCGTCTTGGCCGACCAGTTGGGGCGCTCGGTGGGGGACATGTACGCCGGTGCGCTGATCCCGGGCCTGATGCTTGTGGGCCTCTACCTCCTGTTCATCGCCGTGGTGGCCGTGGTCAAGCCCGCGTGGGTGCCGGCGCTGCCTGCCGAGGCGCGGGTCTTCCGTGAACCCGACGGGGCATCAGGGCATGTTTCGCTGCTGGCCCTGCTGGCGGTTTGCGCGGCGGCGGGATGGGGCTGGGCGCAGGTGCACGATGGGCTGATCAAGGGCTGGACGGGCAGAGCGAGTGCCGCGCCGGGGGACGAGGTGCTGATCCTGTCGATGACTGTGGCCTCGTTTCTTGCGCTGGCCCTGGCGCTGGTCGACAGGCTCACCGGGATGGGCCTGCTGTCGCGACTGGCCCGGCAGGTGACGTTCGTCCTGATCCCCCCCCTGGTCCTCATATTCCTGGTTCTGGGGACCATCTTTCTGGGCGTGGCCACGCCCACCGAGGGTGGCGCCATGGGCGCGCTGGGCGCCCTGATCATGGCGCTGATGCGCAGGCGATTGAGCTTCACGCTCCTGAAGCAGGCCATGGACAACACGGCAAGACTGTCGACATTCGTGCTGTTCATCCTGATCGGCTCCACGGTGTTTTCCTTCACCTTCAATGCCGCCGATGGCCACGTCTGGGTGGAGCACCTGTTTGACGACATGCCTGGGGGAGCGCTCGGCTTCCTGATCGTGGTCAACATCCTAGTCTTCGTGCTTGGGTGCTTCATCGACTTCTTCGAAATCGCATTCATCGTGGTGCCGATCCTCGCGCCGGTGGCCGCCAAGATCCTGCCCGAAATGTTTCCGCCGGGCACTCCGGTGGACCAGATCATGATCTGGTTCGGGGTGGTTCTGGCGATGAACCTTCAGACCTCGTTCCTGACTCCCCCCTTCGGCTTTGCGCTGTTCTACCTGCGCAGCGTGGCGCCCAAGGTCGACTACCGCGACCGGATCACCAAGGCGATGATTCCGGCCGTGACCACTGCGCAGATCTACAGGGGCTCGATCGCCTTCATCGTGCTGCAGCTCTGCATGGTGGCCGTGACCATCGCCTTCCCTGCGTTGGTCACTGATGGAGTCAATGACGGGCCCAAGGTGGACGCCAACGAAGCCCTGGAGCAACTGCTCAACCTGCAGCCTGGACTGCCCCCGGTCGCGCCGGAGCCGCTGAGTCCGGTGCCTGGGGTGAACCCTGCGGAAGGTGCGGCGCCTCCGCCTCTCGCAGCATCAGCGCCGGGTCAGGCCCGTTGAGGGCGCCGACGCAAAAAAGGCCCTGCACAGCAGGGCCTTTGCGCGATGAGCGGCCGCAGCGGCGTCAGAGGCGCTGACGCTGCATGAAGTTGTCGAAGGTGGCCTCGGAGAAGCGGAACCAGAGTGTCGAGTCGCGCTGGAAGGCGAGGTAGTCGTCGTAGACCTTCTTCCAGTTCGGGTTCTTGGCATTGAGCTCCGCGTAATGCTCGCGGGAGGCCTTGTACGCCGCCTCCATGAGGTCGTTGGGGAACGCGAACAGCTTCGCCCCCTGGGACACCAGCTGCTTGAGCGCCTGTGCGTTCTTGCCGTCGTACTTGGCCTGCATGTCGGCATGACAGTAGGCCGATGCGCACTCGATGATGGCCTTGTATTCGGGGGTCAGGGAGTCATAAGCCTTGGAGTTGACATGCAACTCCAGCATGGCGCCACCCTCCCACCAGCCCGGGTAAGCGTAGTTTGGAGCGACCTTGACGAAGCCCAGCTTGACGTCGTCATAGGGCCCCACCCACTCGGCCGCATCGATCGTGCCCTTCTCCAGAGCCTGATAGATTTCGCCACCAGGAATGTTCTGAGGCACACCACCGATGCGTTCGACGATTCGACCGCCGAATCCGCCCACGCGGAATTTCGTGCCCTTGAAGTCAGCCAGGGACTTGATCTCCTTTCGGAACCAGCCGCCCATCTGAGCCCCGGTGTTTCCCATCGGGAAATTCACGCAGTTGTACTTGCGGTAGAAGTCCCGCATCAGCTTGAGGCCGTTGCCCTCGAAGTACCAGGCAGTGAGTTGCCGGCTGTTCATGCCGAAGGGGACAGCGCAGGCCAGCGCAAAAGTCTCGTCCTTGCCGAAGTAGTAGTACGGCGCGGTGTTGGCCATCTCCACGGTGCCCTTCTCGATCGCATCCATGGTGCCGAAGGCCGGTACCAGTTCTCCGGGCGCATGGGTGGTGATGACGAAGCGCCCCCCCGAGAGTTCCTTGACCTTGGCCGCAAACACGTCGTTGACGCCGAAGAGGGTGTCCAGCGACTTTGGAAAGCTCGAGGTCAACCGCCAACGAAGATTTTGCTGGGCGTGCGTGATCGCCGGGGCGGCACCTGCCGCCAAAATGCCGGCGATGCCTGCGCCCTGGACAAAGGAACGACGTTCCATGGAAATTTCTCCTTGAATGGGGGAAGTGGAAATAGCGCCGCAAAAGTGTAGAGACGCCCTCAAGGGCGCGGACGCTGGGCTTACCCGAGGGAACCCCATGGCGCTCCCAGGGTCTTGCGCCGTGGGATCCCAGGCCTGGGTCTCAAACCCCGGCGACCTTCATCCTGTCGATCAGGATGGAGCCCACGGTCTTGCTGCCGGTGGTGTATTCGTCCGAGCCGACGGCCACGATGCCCTTGAGCATCTGCTGAAGCTGGCCGGCGATGGTGACTTCGTGCACCGGGTAGGCGATCTGGCCGTTCTCGACCCAGAAACCTGCCGCGCCGCGCGAATAATCGCCCGTGACGTAGTTGACGCCCTGGCCGATGAGCTCAACCACGAACAAACCCCGGTGCAGTTTGCGCAGCATGGCGGGCAAGTCGTCACCCGGGCGAGTCAGCCGGCTCGACAGCCGCAGGTTGTGTGACCCCCCTGCGTGACCGTTGGTGCGCATGCCCAGCTTGCGCGCCGAGTAACTCGACAGGAAATAGGACTGGACCACGCCACGCTGCAAGGGACTGCAGACACAGGTCGCCACGCCCTCATCGTCGAAGACGGCGCTGCCCACCCCTTTCGGCACGAAGGGGTCCTCCAGGATGTCGAGATGCTCGGCCGTGACCTGCCGGCCCAGACTGTCGAGCAGGAAGCTCGACTTTCGGTAGAGCGCCCCGCCGCTGGTGGCCTGAACATAGGCCCCCAACAGGCCGGCCGCGAGTGGCGCCTCGAAAAGAACGGGGACTTCACAGGTGGCGATCTTTCGGGAATTCAGACGCGCCAGCGCCCGTTCGGCCGCGTGACGACCGACCGCGGCCGGGGACGCCAAGTCGGCAGGGTCGCGCTTGGAGGTGTACCAATGATCGCGCTGCATGCCCTGCCCTCGCCCGGCGATGGGCGCCACGGAGATCGAATGCCGCGAGCTGGCGCAGCCGCCCCGAAAGCCGCGGGTGTTGCCCGCGAAGAAATGGCCCTGCTGCACGCTGACGCCAGCCCCTTCGCTGTTGCTGATCCTGCGGTCGGTCTGCAGGGCGGCGGACTCTGCCTGCCTCGCAATCTCCACAGCGCCGACCGCGTCGATCGCCCAGGGGTGATTCAGGTCCAGGTCCCGGCGAGCCTGGGCCGCAGAGACCAGATCCTGTTCGTCGGGCAAGCCGGACGCCGGGTCCTCGGCGGTGTAGCGAGCGATGTCGAAGGCCGCTCTCACGGTCTGCTCGATCGCGCGCAGCGAGAAATCCGATGTGCTCGCGTGGCCCCGGCGCTGGCCGAGATAGACAGTCAGGCCGATCGACTTGTCACGGTTGCGCTCAACATTCTCAACCGCGCCCTTGCGCACGGAAACCGAAAGGCCGGCGCCCTCGCTGATGGCCACGTCCGCATCGCTGGCGCCGCACCGACGAGCGGCCGCGAGGGCATCTTCGACCAACTGCTGAAGTTGCTCGGTGCTGAAGCTCAGGGTCTCAGCGGGACTTGTGGGGCGTTCAGGTGACGACATCGAACTATCATAGCCACACCATGTGCGCCCGACGAACGAAAGCCTCGGTGGCTCAAGCTGCATTGGCGGCTCTGGGCGTGGTCTCGGCCCGAAGTGAGCGAGGTCAAGCCCGCCAGGCGATGGCAGGCCCGGGTCGGCTGTCCGCCGGGGCCGGCCCGTCCATCGAGGCCCCTGAAGATCCGCAGGCCTCAGTCGAGACCATGCGTCCGAGCAAGACAGCCTCCAAGAAAGCCGCGCATGACCTGCAAGCCCTGGGCGATGCCCTTGCCGGCCTGCCGAGCGAGCGATTGGCTGCCATCGAGATGGATCCCCGGCTTCGGGATGCACTGCACGAGCTTGCGCGAACCCGAAGCCACGAGGGCCGGCGCAGACAGAGGCAGTTTGTCGGCAAGCTCATGCGCAGCCAGGACGTGGAGCCCCTGGCCCAGGCGGTGGCTGAGGCAGCCCTGGGATCGGCGCGCCAGACCTTGACCCTCCACCGGGCCGAAGCGCTGCGGGCGCGCCTTGTGTCTGAGGATGAGGCGCTGACGGGTTTTGTGAGGGAGCATGGTGACTGCGATGCCCAGCGCCTGCGCGCCCTGATCCGCAGCGCCCGGCGGGAAGCAGAGCTGCCGCCGCAGCAGCGCCACGGCCGGGCATGGCGCGAGCTGTTCCAGTTCATCAAGCCCTATGTTGAACGGCACCCCACCCCGCCGCCCTCGGACGACGGCGGATTCGAACAGCCCCACAGTCCGCAGAGCCCATGAATTCCCAGTCTCTCCAGCCGGTTCGCATCGGCATTGTTTCCATCAGTGACCGCGCCTCCAGCGGCGTCTACGAAGATCAGGGGCTGCCCGCACTCAAGGCTTGGCTGTCCAGGGCCGTGCGCAACCCCATCGAATGGCATTCGCGGCTCATCGCCGACGAGCGCCTGCACATCGCGCAAACGCTGTGCGAGCTCTGCGACGAGGCTTCCTGCTGCCTGGTGCTGACCACCGGCGGGACCGGACCTGCCCCGCGCGATGTCACGCCGGAGGCCACGATGGATGTAGCCCACAGGGAAATGCCCGGATTTGGCGAGCAGATGCGGCAGATCAGCCTGCG
>CAYYYC010000160.1:4858-5101 GCA_964475695.1 uncultured Rubrivivax sp. | reverse complement strand
AGCAGGTTCTTCATGACTCCGGCCTCCTGGACCACTACCGCACCGACAGGGACGGCGCAGACCGCATCGAAAACCTCGAGGAACTGGTCAATGCGGCCGAGGCCTTCGTCACTCAGGAAGGCTTCGGGCGGGACGCGGTGGCCCTGCCAGTCGACGAGCTCGGGCCTGGCGCCATGGCGGCGGCCCCCTCGGTCGGGCTGGCGGCGGCCGTCGTCACTGTCCTGATCTGGACCTCCTTCATCG
>CAYYYC010000160.1:0-4848 GCA_964475695.1 uncultured Rubrivivax sp. | reverse complement strand
GCGGCGGCCGTCGAGGTGACGCCCGAGCCGGAAACGGGTGAGATCATGAGCCCCCTGGCGGCCTTCCTCACCCATGCCTCACTGGAGGCAGGCGACAACCAGGCTGAGGCGGGGCAGGACGCCGTTCAGCTGATGACGATCCACGCGGCCAAGGGCCTGGAGTTTGATGCGGTCTTCATCACGGGCTTGGAAGAGGGCCTGTTCCCCCACGAAAACTCGCTCAGCGATGCCGATGGGCTGGAGGAGGAGCGTCGCCTGATGTACGTGGCCATCACCCGGGCACGGCAGCGGCTCTACCTCACCTTCAGCCAGACGAGGCTGCTGCACGGCCAAACCCGCTACAACGTGCGCAGCCGCTGGTTCGATGAGTTGCCCGAGCAAGCCCTGAAATGGCTGACTCCGCGCACGGCCGCGTTTGGCTCGGGCTACGCCATGGCCTACCAGCAGGCCTGGGCGCGCGGCTCAGGCCTGGGCTCCATCGTCGGCGCAGGCCGCATCGACAACCCGGCGCGCAGCGCCGGCGCAGCGCGCCCCACGAGCCAAGGCAGCGGGCCCGGCACTTTGCTGCGTGTGGGCCAGGGTGTCTTCCACAACAAGTTCGGCGAAGGCGTTGTGGTCACGCTGGAGGGCTCGGGCGCCGACGCGAGGGCTCAGGTGAACTTTGGCCGACACGGGATGAAGTGGCTGGCATTGAGCGTGGCCAAGCTCACGCCGGTGGATTGAGATCCTCGTCGGGCACATCCTCGTCGGTCCGGCTCTCGCCGCTCTGGCCGGTGCCGAAGCTCTGAACGAACATGAAGTACAGGCTGGCATAGAAGACCACGCTCAGGGTCATGCCCAGCGGCAGGGCCATCACGCCGATGAGGCTGGACAAGCCCAGCACCTGGAGCAGCAGGGCAACCAGCACCGCAATGGCGACCATCAGCGCCACCCAGGTGGCCAGGTAGGCCGAAAAGGCGCCGATGCCCCGCCATATCGCCAGCGTGGAGGAAAACAGGGCCTGTGCCACGCCCTGCTGACCCCACCAGACCAGGCCCGGGGCATGCCAGAACGGAATCGAAAGCGCAAGGGTCAGGCCCAGTCGCGCATAGAGCCCGGCCACGAGCTCGGGATCGCTCATGAGTTCACGCAGTCGCTGGCGGGAGTCTTCATCGTCCTTGCCCGCGGCCATGGTCTGTTGCAGAGACTCCAGCTTGCCCCCGTCCAGATGCTCGGCCAGCAGCACGATCAGCAGCGAGCACAAGCCGTACGCCACACAAAGCGCAAGCAGGCGCCTTCGGCGGGTGGCGTCAGTGCGAAACGGCGCCAGGTACAGGCCCGGAGAGACCACCTGCGAGCGAACCGCCGCGGCGGTCCCCATCATCATCACCAACCCCAGCAGGGGTATGGCACAGAGCACCATGAGGCCACCGATGAGGGGCACCATCAGCATGAGCAGCGCCAGAAAGAGAAAAGTCCCGAAAAGGCCCGTCAGGCCCAGAGGATGACGGCCGAATGCCCGGACGCCCTGCACGACCCATTGGGGTCCTTGCCGAGGGCTCAGGGGTTTGAGAACGAGCTTCATCGGGGCAATGATGCCTGCTCTAGGCGCCCAGCGCATGCCAGGGCTGATCGATCCGCGCCCGAAGGATGCGTTCGAAGTGGGCTGGGTCATGCGGTTTGAGCATCGAGGCCTTGCGCGGCAAGTGAAAGTCCCAAAGCCGGGAGACCCAGAATCGCAGGGCAGCCGCCCGCATCAGCGCCGGCAGCAGTCGGTGTTCGATGGCCGACAGCGGACGCATGGTTTCGTAGGCACCGACCAGGGCCATGGCGCGGCTTGTGTCCAGCGCCCCGCTGACCGGGTCCACGCACCAGTCATTGAGGCAAACCGAAAGGTCGAACAGCCAGGTGTCGACCCCGGCGAAATAAAAATCGAAGACTCCCGTGAGGGATTCGCTGCCGGACGCCCCGTCGAACATCACATTGTCTCGGAACAGGTCGGCATGAACCGGGCCTCGGGGCAGCTCGGCATAGGCTGGTGAATCTGCCAGCTCCCTCTGGTAGGCCAACTCCCGACGAAGCATCGAAGACTGCCCGGCGGTCAGAAAGGGAAGGATTTCAGGCGCGGTGGCTTCCCACCAGTGCAGTCCCCGCAGGTTGGGCTGCGCAAGGGCGAAGTCGCGAGCCTGAATGTGCATCCGTGCCACCATCGCGCCGAGCTGCTCGCAGTGGTGCTGCAAAGGCGCGAGCTGTTGGGCTCCGGGCAGCCGGTTGACCACCGCCGCCGGCTTGCCCCTGAGGCTCAGCAGGATCTGGCCGCGCTCATCGGCGCAGGGCAGGGGGACTGGAATCCCGCGCAGCGCCAAGTGCTGCATCAGGCGGAGATAGAAGGGCAATTGCTCGAACGTGAGACGCTCAAAGACGGTGAGGACCCACTGGCCACGGTCAGTCCACAGGAAGTAGTTGGTGTTCTCGATCCCCGCGCCGATGCCCTGCATCCGCTCCAGGCTTCCGATGCCCAGCGGGGCGATGAGTTGCTGGGCTTCCTGGTTGGAGACTTCGGTGAAGACGGCCATGGCTCAGGCGTTGCCCAAAAGCGCGATTCTAGGGCGGGTCAGGATAATGCCGCCCATGAACGACGAGCCCAACATCGTGCCCCCCGATGCCGCGCAGACGGATCCAACACCCTCCGGCATCAAGCCGCTCATGGTGCTGGTCGACGGCTCGAGCTATCTCTATCGCGCATTCCACGCCATGCCTGACCTGCGCTCCGCGACCGGCTTTCCGACCGGAGCGATCCACGGCATGGTGGCGATGCTTCGGCGCCTTCGCGACCAGGCCGGTGCCGAGCATGCGGCCTGCGTCTTTGATGCGCCCGGCCCGACCTTTCGAGACGAGTGGTATCCGAAGTACAAGGCGCACCGCTCCCCCATGCCCGAGGCTCTCGCGCAGCAGATCGAGCCGATCCATGAAGTGGTCAGGCTCTTGGGCTGGCCGGTGCTCATGGTTCCGGGGGTGGAGGCCGACGATGTGATCGGCACGATAGCCAGCCAGGCCGCAGCCAGTGGCCATCGGGTGATGATCTCCACCGGAGACAAGGACCTGGCGCAGTTGGTGGAGCCCGATGTGACCCTGGTCAACACCATGAGCAATGAGATCTTGGACGAGGCCGGCGTGTTGGCCAAGTTCGGGGTGTCGCCGCAGCGGATCGTCGACTATCTCTCCCTGACGGGCGATGCGGTGGACAACGTGCCCGGGGTGGAGAAGGTGGGCCCGAAGACAGCGGTCAAGTGGCTGGCGGAACACTCGAGCCTGGACGGCGTGATGGCAGCCGCGCCTTCAATCAAGGGGGCTGTGGGAGAACACCTGCGCAATGCCTTGGACTGGCTTCCCACGGCGCGCCGTCTGGTCACCGTGAAGCGCGATTGCGATCTCGCCGATGCGGTGGCGGGCTGGCCCGACCTGCGGGCACTGGCCTTGCGGCCTGTGGACCAGGACGGGCTGCGCGAATTCTTCCGGCGCCATGGGTTTCGCACCTGGCTTCGCGAGCTGGAGCCCAATGCCGCCCAGGGCGCTTCGCAGCCATTGGAGCCTTTGGCGGCAGCGCATGCCATTCCCGCTCTGGCTTCGCCTGTGGTCTACGAGACCGTCCTGACGGCCGAGCAGCTGCAGGCTTGGGTCGGGCGCCTGGACTCTGCACCCCTGGCCGCGCTGGACACGGAAACCGACTCCCTTGACCCGATGGCCGCCCGCCTGGTTGGCCTGAGCGTTTCGATCGAGCCCGGCCGAGCCGCCTACATCCCTCTGCATCACGACTACCCTGGCGTGGCGCAACAGCTTGACGCTCGAGCGGTGCTCGACGCGTTGCGTCCTTGGTTGGAGCGGGCAGGAGCCCACAAGGTGGGCCAGAACGTCAAGTACGACCTCCATGTGCTGGCCAATGCGGGAGTGGCTGCGCGAGGCTATGTCCATGACACCCTGCTGCAGAGCTATGTGCTCGAGGCGCACCGTCCCCACAGCCTCGAGAGTCTGGCAGACCGCCATCTCAATCGCCGGGGGCTGTCCTACGAGGATGTCTGTGGCAAGGGCACACACCAGATTCCCTTCTCTCAGGTCGACCTCGAAAAGGCCACCCGCTACTCCGGCGAAGACAGCGACATGACACTGCATGTGCACCAGGTGCTGTGGCCACGGCTTGAGTGCGAGCCTGGCCTGCGCCGGGTTTATCTTGACATCGAGATGCCCTGCGTCGAGATCCTGCAGCGCATGGAGCGTCATGGCGTTCTGGTGGACGCAGCGTTGCTGCAGCAGCAAAGCCGCGAGCTCGGCGAGAGGCTGCTTTCCCTGGAGCAGCAGGCCTATGAGCTCGCGGGCCAGCCCTTTAATCTGGGATCATCGAAGCAGATCGGGGAGATCCTCTTTGGCCGGCTCGAGCTTCCGGTGAGGAAGAAGACTGCCACGGGGGCCGCCTCCACGGATGAAGAGGTGTTGCAGGAGCTCGCTGCCGACCATCCCCTGCCGGCCAAGCTGCTGGAGCATCGAAGCCTTTCCAAGCTCAAGAGCACCTACACCGACAAGCTGCCGCAGATGATCAACGCGCAGACCGGGCGTGTGCACACCAGCTATCAACAGGCGGTGGCAGTCACCGGCCGGCTGTCGAGCAATGAGCCCAACCTGCAGAACATCCCGATCCGCACGAACGAGGGCCGTCGAATCCGTGAGGCTTTCGTGGCGCCTCCCGGGCATGTCCTCATGAGCGCGGACTATTCCCAGATCGAGCTGCGGATCATGGCGCACATCAGCGAGGATCCTGGGCTGCTCAAGGCCTTCGCCGAAGGGCAGGATGTCCATCGTGCCACCGCCAGCGAA
>CAYYYC010000159.1:0-5110 GCA_964475695.1 uncultured Rubrivivax sp. | reverse complement strand
TCTTGCGCACCAGGCGATGCACTCCGGTTTCGGTGCGCAGATGGCCGTAGGCGTAATCGCCTTCCACCTTGACCGTGGCGCTGCGGATGCCGGCAACGTCGCCCTCGGTCTCTTCCATGACTTCGGCCTTGAAGCCTTTGCGCTCACAGTATTTGAGGTATTGCCGCAGCAGCATTGCAGCCCAGTCACAGGCCTCGGTGCCCCCGGCGCCGGCCTGGATGTCGATGAAGCAATTCAGCGGGTCGGCCTGGTTGGCGAACATGCGTCGGAACTCGAGCTGCTCGACGGTGGCGCGCAGCTGCTCGGTCTCGTCGGAGATCGCCTGCAGCGAGGCGATGTCGCCCTCGGCCTTGCCCATGTCGTAGAGCTCGCCGTTGTCCGACAGGTTCTGCGCCAGATGGTCGATGGTCTGGACCACCGTCTCGAGGGACTTCTTCTCCCGGCCCAGCTCCTGCGCTCGCTTGGGCTCGCTCCAGACAGCCGGGTTCTCCAGCGCGGCGTTGACCTCGTTGAGTCTCAGGGCCTTGCGTTCGTAGTCAAAGATACCCCCTGAGCTGTTCGGTGCGGGCGGAGAGGTCCGCCAGGGCGGTGCCGATGGCGTTGATCTGTTCGATGTCCATGGAGAGCGCGCAAGTGCAAAGCCTGAATTTTCGCACGCGGCGCCATCGGGCACCGGGCGCTTCGTGGGTTTTCCCGCTCATGACGGCTTCCCGGCCGCAATAGCATCGTCCCTTGGCTTGGACAGCAGGTGGGATGAGCATGAAAGATGACGGCGCGACGGGCTGGGCCCGCAGCCTGGGCGTGCGCCTGACCGGGACCGACGCAGCGGCCGGGCGCGAAATGCAGGGCCTTCTGGCCGAGGGTCTGGGGCTGGCTCCCGGCCTGTGGATGCAGGAACAAGGCTCCCAGGGGGCGCTGTCCTGGCGCCTCACCCCGGAGGCGTTCGAAGCCCTGATGCCCGGATACAGCACGCTGGAATTGCGCCAGCGTCTTCCTGCGGCCGCGGCACAGGACAGCCTGTCGCTGGAGCGTGAAGTTGCCGTGGCGCTGTTGGGCTCGCCCCTGGCCCTGAGTTTTGGCAGCGTGCAGGACTTTGCCTCGCACCTTCGGGTGCAGCGTCGGATCGCCCAGGCTGCGGCGCGCACTGCGGTGGCCTTCAAGACCGAGGCTGCCGAGCGCCCGCAGCAGTACTGGAGCTATGACGAGGAGGCCGGGTTCCTGTTGCGCCCCGGGCAGCGGCTGACCGAGGCGCTGCGCGCGGCCACCCAGCCTTCGGTGACAGGACAGCTCTACGATTTCTCCTGCTACCGCGCCAGCGAATACGCCATCCTGCTGGGCCTGGCCGAGGAGCTTGAGGCGGTGAATGCGCCTTTGCTCGAACAACTCGAGGCGAGATGCCGGCGTCGGGCAATCCGATCGCGCGAGTTCCACGATGTCTTTCTCGAGGAATTCGGCTCGTCCGAGCAGCCTGTGGCGCCTCGCTACTTCGTCCCCGGGGATCGCCTTTGGTTCCGCAATCCCGATGAACGCTCTTCGGACGCCCTGGGCTATGAAGGCTCCTGGGTCGTCTATCTGGGCGGCGGGCTGTTCAGCAACTTCTGGAAGCAGGAACGCCCCTACACCCTTGAAGACAAGTGCATCGAGGTGTTCCATTGGCGCCATGGCGCCTATGTCGATGAGCGCCAGCAGTGGCAGATGGATGAGGCCAAGGTGGATGCCTGCGTGCTCCGAACCCAATCCGACCCGATCGAGAGACGCCGCGTGCTCGAGCGCATGATGCGCATGCGAGACCCTCAGGGCGTCTATGCCGAGGGCGGTTGCCTGGACGCTTCACGCGAGCGGCCGCGCAGCGTGTGGCCAGGCCATTGCCGGCTCCACATCGCTCCCTGAGAACTGACTCAGCCCAGGAAGTCTTCGATCAATGCGGCCAGTGCCTCGGGCTGGTCGTGATGCAGCATGTGGCCACAGTCCGAAATCGTGTGGCTGCGCACCTGGGGCACCACGGCCAGCCTCTGCTCGAATTCGGCCAGGCTGTAGCGGTCGCCCCACCACTGCGCCAGATCGGTCTGCTGGCCCACCACCGAAAGCACTGGCGCGGCGATCTGTCGCCAGGCCGCCAACACCTCGGGGACTCGATAGAGCACTGGATTGGGACGCTTGTGTGCCGCATCGCCCAGGATGTGCCAACGCCCCTGTGCATCGGGCTGCGCCCAGTGTGGAGCCAGCCAGGCGGCCTTGTCGCCCGCCAGTCGCGGGTTGTTTTTCATCAGCCGGTCGGCCACGGCCTGGGCGCTGTCGTAGTCCTTCATGGCTTGGGCCGTGGCCAACTCGTCGAGCCATTTGGCGTATTGCATCGGCGCATGCTCGGCAGGACGCTCGGGCAGGCCAAAGCCTTCGAGGTTGATCAGCCGGCGGATGCGTGCGGGCCGCACGCCGGCGTAGAGCATCGCCACATTGCCGCCCATGCTGTGGCCCAGCAGGTCGATCTGTGGCAGCGCCGGCCAGCCGATGGTCGGCGAGCGCAGCAGCGCCTCAAGGTCGGCGAGGTAGTCGGGAAACCAGTAGCAGTCGGTTTCCGCATGGGCCTGGCTGTGGCCAAAGCCGCGCCAATCGGGCGCCACGATGAAGCGTTCCTGCGACAGGGCGTCGACCAGGAACTGCCAGGACGCAGCCACATCCATCCAGCCATGAAGGAGCACCAGCGCAGGGCGCTGGGCTGTGCAGGACTGTGGGTCGCCCCAGAGCCGCAAGTGATAGTTCACCCCGCGGGTGCGGATGTGCAGGCTGTGGCTGGCGCGGCGGGCCTGATAGGCCGGAACCTGGCCGGGCAGAGGCGCGGTCGGCGTCGGCGTGGGTTGGTCTTGCATGGGCGCATCCTAATGGCCCTGCCGGGCGCGCGACCGTCTCGCGCCCCATCGAGGCTCAGGCTGTGGTGAACAAGCGCTCCATGAGTGCCAGGCGTTCCTGGCGGTGAGCTCGGGCGGCATGCTCGGGCAACTCTCCCATGAGCGCATCGCCCAGCAGGGCGCTGTAGAGCACATAGGCGCGGCGGCGCGCCTCCATCACGCTCAAGCCCAGGCCCATGGCCGAGAACAGTTGCGCGATGTAGCCCATGCGGCTCTCATCGGCCTCACGGACCGCCTGGGCGGCCGAGGCATCGCGCCGGGCCCAGTCCCGGATGGCCAGTTCGATGCGGGCTGCGCGCGCGGCGGCGCGGCCCCGCCAGGGCAGGCTCAGCACATCCCGCAGCTGCTCCCGTGGGTCCGGGTGCGCCTGCTCCAGACGCTGGGTCAGCCCTTCGGTGGCGCGCTCACGCCAGGCCTGCAGCACCCGCTGCAGCAGCTCATCGCGGCTTGCGAAGTGCCAGTAGAAGCTGCCGCGCGTCATGCCCAGCGCCTGAGCCAGCAGGTCCACTCGCACACGGTCGATCCCTTGATCCACCAGAACCTGTGTGGCCGCATCGATCCAAGTCTCCGGGGTGCATGGCGCGCGCGCGGGGGAGGGTCTTGACGGGCTGGATGAGCGGGGCATGGCAGACGCCGATCATGATCGTTCCGTACACAAATGCACGGAAATAGGCGAAAACCCCAATCTACAGCAATGTTTGCCGCTCATACCATTCCCTGTATTCCATACACATATGTATGGGCCGGGCTGACCGCCCCGGCCGACCCAGGAGACAGTTCGTGGAACGCGCCTTCGATGACCCCTTGTGGCTGGCGCCGCCGGCGACCGTGCGGGAAGACCGCCCGGACGGGTCGTTCGTGCTGCGTTCTCCCCATCCGCTGCCGCCGGCAGCGCGCTGCGTCGGCCAATGGCTTGAGGACTGGTCCGAGCGCACGCCGCAGGCGCCGGCCTTCGCCGAGCGCTCCGCCCAATCGGCGGGCGGCGGCTGGCGGGTTCTGAGCTGGTCGCAAACCCGCGAGACGGTGGGGCGCATTGCCCAGGGCCTGCTGGACCTGCGTCTGCCCGAGGGCGACCCGGTGGTGGTGTTGTCCGACAATTCGATGGACCACCTGCTGCTGATCCTGGCCTGCCTGCATGTCGGGCGCGCGGTGTGCACCGTCTCCAGCGCCTACAGCCGACTGACCCGCGACCACGGGAAGGTCACCGGGATCCTCCAGACCCTTCGGCCCGCGCTGCTCTATGCCGACAACGCAGCCGTCTACGGTCCGGCCATTCAGGCCGCGCGCGCGGCCGGGCTTTCGATGCCGCTGGTGCTCAGCCACGAAAGCTCTGAGCTTGTCGGGGCCATCAGCTTCGAGCGCCTGATGCAAGCCCCAGAGACGCAGGCGGTGCAGCAGGCTTTCGATCGTGTCACGCCAGACACCGTGGCCAAGTACCTCCTGACTTCGGGCTCGACCGGGGCTCCCAAGGTGGTGATCAACACCCACCGCATGCTGTGCGCCAACCAGGAGATGCTGGCGCACGCCTGGCGCTTCCTGGCCCACGAAAAGCCGGTGGTGGTGGACTGGCTGCCGTGGAGCCACACCTTTGGCGGCAACCACAACCTGCACATCGTGATGCGCAATGGCGGCACGATGGTGATCGATGACGGCCGGCCCGCAGCGGGGCTGGTGGAAAGATCCCTGGCCAATCTGGTGCAGTGGAAGCCCACGCTGTACTTCAACGTGCCGCGGGGCCTGGACCTGATCCTGCCGCTGCTTGAGGGCGATGACGAGGCTGCGCGAGCTTTCTTCAGCCGGCTGCGCATGGTGTTCTACGCCGGGGCTGCCCTGCCGCAGGCCACCTGGGACCGGCTGCAGGCGCTTTCCCGTCGAGTGCGCGGCAGCGACTTGTGGCTGACGACTTCCTGGGGATCCACCGAGACGGCGCCCGCTGTCACCCTGGCGCACTTCAGGCTGGAGCGCGCGGGAAACATCGGCATCCCGCTGCCGGGCGCGGAGCTCAAGTTCGTGCCCAATGGCGGCAAGCTCGAAATGCGGGTGCGCGGGGTCAATGTGTTTCCCGGCTATCGCCACGCACCGGAGCTCACCGCGCAGGCCTTTGACGAAGAGGGCTTTTTTTGCACCGGCGACGCGGTGCAATGGATCAACCCCGCACGCCCCGAGTTGGGCCTGAAATTCGATGGCCGCATCGCCGAAGACTT
>CAYYYC010000158.1:611-5175 GCA_964475695.1 uncultured Rubrivivax sp. | reverse complement strand
AAGCGTGGTCTGGACCTTTCGCCCACCAAGGAACTGCTCATCGAGGAGTCGCTCATCGGGTGGAAGGAATACGAGATGGAGGTGGTGCGCGACAAGGCGGACAACTGCATCATCGTGTGCTCGATCGAGAACCTCGACCCGATGGGCATACACACGGGTGACTCGATCACGGTCGCCCCGGCGCAAACGCTGACCGACCGAGAGTTCCAGCTCATGCGCAACGCCTCGATCGCGATCCTTCGCGAGATTGGTGTGGAGACGGGCGGGTCGAATGTTCAGTTTGCGATCAACCCGGACAACGGCCGAATGATCGTGATCGAGATGAATCCCCGTGTTTCCCGCTCATCGGCCCTGGCTTCCAAGGCCACAGGCTTCCCGATCGCAAAAATTGCGGCAAAGTTGGCGGTGGGATACACGCTCGATGAGCTCAAGAACGACATCACGGCTGGCGCCACGCCGGCCTCATTCGAGCCGTCGATTGACTATGTGGTCACCAAAATCCCGCGCTTTGCCTTTGAAAAATTCCCTGCTGCCGATTCCCACCTGACCACCCAGATGAAGTCCGTGGGCGAGGTGATGGCCATGGGACGAACCTTCCAAGAGAGCTTCCAGAAGGCTCTGCGCGGCCTGGAGACCGGCATCGACGGGCTTTCGGAGCGGAGCACGGACCGCGATGAGATCGTCGAGGAAATCGGCGAGCCGGGCCCCGAGAGGATTCTTTTCGTCGCTGACGCCTTCCGGATCGGGATGACCCAGCAGGAGGTCTTCGAGGAAACCGCCATCGACCCGTGGTTCCTTGCTCAGATCGAGGATCTGGTTTTGGCTGAAGGGAAGGTTCGCAATCGCAGGCTTGCAGACCTTTCCGCCCGCGAACTGCGCCTGCTCAAGGGCAAGGGCTTTTCCGACAAGCGCCTTGCGGGGCTGCTCATGACGGACCAGCATGCGGTGCGAGAGGCCAGGCATCGGCTGGGAGTCCGGCCGGCCTACAAGCGCGTGGACACCTGTGCAGCCGAGTTCTCCACGCAGACGGCCTACATGTATTCAACGTACGACGAAGAGTGCGAGGCCGAACCCACAGCGCGCAGGAAGGTCATGATTCTTGGCGGTGGCCCGAACCGAATTGGACAAGGGATTGAGTTCGACTATTGCTGCGTTCATGCCGCAATGGCCATGAGGGAAGACGGCTTTGAGACGATCATGGTCAACTGCAACCCCGAAACGGTGTCGACCGACTACGACACCTCAGACCGACTCTATTTCGAGCCTGTCACTCTGGAAGATGTGCTGGAGATCGTCCACACCGAAAAGCCGATGGGCGTGATCGTTCAGTATGGGGGGCAGACTCCGCTGAAACTGGCTTTGGACCTCGAGGCCCATGGGGTTCCGATCATCGGCACCTCCCCGGACTCGATCGACATGGCCGAGGACCGTGAACGCTTCCAGAAGCTCCTGAGTGACTTGGGATTGCGCCAGCCACCCAACCGGACAGCGCGGACCGAGGAAGCGGCCCTGCGGATGGCTCGGGAGATTGGCTACCCCTTGGTTGTCAGGCCCAGCTATGTATTGGGCGGACGCGCGATGGAAATCGTCCATGGCGACAAGGACTTGGAGCGCTACATGCGCGAGGCGGTCAGGGTCAGCGAGAAGTCTCCGGTTCTTCTGGACCGCTTTCTTGACGATGCGATTGAGGTGGATGTCGATTGCGTCTGTGACGGCCAGGATGTGATGATCGGCGGAATCATGGAGCATGTTGAGCAGGCTGGTGTGCATTCGGGAGACAGCGCCTGCTCGCTGCCTCCGTACTCGTTGAGTCCGGCGTTGCAGGATGAACTGAGGCGTCAGACGGCGCTGATGGCCCGAGCCCTCAAGGTTGTGGGCTTGATGAATGTGCAGTTCGCAATCCAGGGTGAGGGCGAGCAGGCTCTTGTCTTCGTCCTGGAAGTCAACCCTCGGGCGTCGCGCACCGTGCCGTACGTCAGCAAGGCCACCGGCCAAAGCTTGGCCAAGATTGCGGCACGTTGCATGGCAGGCATTCCCTTGGCTCGACAAAGTGGGCTGGGCGATCGCCCGCCGCGGGAGGTGGTGCCTCCTTACTTCACGGTCAAGGAGGCGGTTTTCCCCTTCAACAAGTTCCCCGGTGTGGACCCGATTCTCGGGCCGGAGATGCGGTCGACTGGAGAGGTCATGGGCGTGGGCGCTTCCTTCGCCGAGGCCATGCTCAAGAGTCAGCTGGGTGCCGGCTCGCGGCTTCCGGGCAAGGGAACGGTTGTGATCACCGTCAAGGATGCTGACAAGGATCGTGCTGTGAAGGTGGCGGCCGATCTCCACGGTTTGGGCTTTCATCTGGTGGCCACGCGGGGCACGGCGGCGGCGATTGCGGCTGCAGGCATTCCGGTGCGCACCGTCAACAAGGTCAAGGACGGCAGGCCCCATATTGCCGACATGGTCAAAGCCGGGGAGATCCAACTTGTCTTCAGTACGGTTGACGAAACCCGAACAGCCATCGCCGATTCAAGGCACATCCGCACCGCTGCGTTGGCCAACCGAGTGACTTACTACACGACCATGGCGGGTTGCGAGGCTGCCACTGAGGCCCTCAAGCACGAGGAAGGCATCTCCGTGGTCTCGTTGCAGGATTTGCATCAGCAACTCCACTAAACTTCAATCCCGTCTTCGTGCCACTCTGGTCCAGGGCCAGCGTTGGCGGAACTCTTGATTTCTGGGGGCTGCGATGACCACGATACCGCTGACCAGGCGCGGCGCCGAGAAGCTCAAAGAAGAGCTTGAGCGGCTCAAGAAGGTGGAACGCCATGCCGTGATCCAGGCGATTGCTGAGGCTCGCGCCCAGGGTGACCTGTCCGAGAACGCCGAGTACGATGCCGCGAAGGACCGCCAAGGGTTCGTCGAGGGCCGAATCATTGAGCTCGAGGGCAAACTGGCTGCGGCGCGGGTGATCGATCCTGCTGCCTTGGATGCCGATGGGCAGGTGGTCTTCGGAGCCACCGTTGAGCTTGAAGACGAGGATGGCGGGGGTCGGGTGACCTACCAGATTGTGGGTGACGATGAGGCTGACCTCAAGCTCGGATTGGTTTCCGTCAGCTCGCCCATCGCTCGGGCCCTCATCGGCAAGCAGGCTGGCGACATCGCAGAAGTGGCGGCGCCGGCCGGCAAGCGCACTTACGAGATCATCGAGGTGCGCTACGTTTGACTGCTCTTTTTCGGGCTGGCCTTGCGGTTGCGTGATCGCTTGACCAATCCACCGGCCGTGACGCGCTCGTTGCCCATGAGCCGAATCTTCTTGACCTGGGGGCGGTGGTTCCCGCTCTTGCTGAATTTCAGGATCTTGACCTCTCTGGGCCCAGGGCTTCGCCCGACAGCCTCCGCCTTGGGTTGAGGCGGTGCGGGGCGCCAAAGGACCAGAAGCTTGCCGATGTGCTGTACGGGCGCCGCACTGAGGCTTTGGGCCAGCTCCTCCAGCGCTGAGTTCCTGGCCTGTCGGTCATCGCTGAGCATCCGGATCTTGACCAGCTCATGCGCCTTGAGAGCGACATCGATTTCTCGCCGGACAGCCGTTGTCAGTCCGTCGGCGCCGACAATGACCACGGCGTCGAGGTGATGGGCTGCGGCGCGGTGCAGCCGGCGCTGGGAGGATGTGAGTTCAATGGCGGGCATTACCGCATTATCAACTGGCGATGAAGATCAAGACCAAGAGCAGAAAAGTCAACAAGGCTTGGCTTTCCGACCATGTCAATGACCCCTATGTGAAGCTTGCCCAAAGGGAAGGCTACCGCTCGCGGGCGGCCTACAAGCTCAAGGAGATCGACGAGGAACTGCATCTTGTTCGGCCGGGGCAGGTGGTGGTTGATCTGGGGGCAAGCCCTGGCGCCTGGAGCCAGTACCTTCGTCGTCAGCTTGCGCCGCGTCAGCCCGGAGGCGGCAGCGTGACCGGTGGGCAGGTCAACGGCACCATCATTGCGTTGGACCTGTTGCCCTTGGAGCCACTCGCGGGTGTCGAATTCGTCAAGGGTGACTTTCGCGAGGATGCGGTTCTCCGTGATCTGGAGGCGGCATTGGCTGGTCGGTTGGCGGACCTGGTTGTCTCGGACATGGCGCCAAATCTCTCGGGAATCGAATCGGCAGACTCGGCCCGGATCGCCGACCTCGTGGGGTTGGCGGTGGACTTCTGCAGGCTTCACCTCAAGCGAGACGGAGCCCTGGTCTGCAAGGCGTTCCACGGCAGCGGCTACAGCCAACTGGTCGAGCTTTTTAAGGCCAATTTCCGCATGGTGAAAAAAATCAAGCCCAAAGCATCTCGCGACCGATCCTCGGAGACCTTCCTTGTCGGCCTGCATCCGAGGACAGGCGCTTGACCCCGCCGGGGACATGGGCTGCCGGGCAACCTCCCAAGCCCTTGACTCTCCTAGAATCGCTCGCATATTGAACCTTGGGGAGTGCTTCCCCGATCCGAGGAGCTCAGTTGAACAATCAATGGTTTTCGAAAGTGGCTGTGTGGCTGGTGATCGCCCTGGTGCTGTTCACCGTCTTCAAGCAGTTCGACACGCGC
>CAYYYC010000158.1:0-601 GCA_964475695.1 uncultured Rubrivivax sp. | reverse complement strand
GACCGCGGCGTTGGCGCGAGCAACACCATTGCCTACTCAGACTTCCTTGAGGAGGTCAGGGCCAAGCGGATCCGTCAGGTGACCCTGCAGGAAGGCAACGGCAGCACCGAGATCATCGCCGTCACTCATGACGACCGCCGAATCCGCAGCAATGCGACCTACCTGGATCGCGGGCTGGTGGGCGACTTGATCAACAACGGCGTGAAGTTCGACGTGAAGCCCCGAGAGGAGCCTTCCCTGCTCATGAGCCTCCTTGTCTCATGGGGTCCGATGCTTCTTCTGATCGGCGTCTGGATCTACTTCATGCGGCAGATGCAGGGCGGCGGCAAGGGCGGAGCCTTCAGCTTCGGCAAGAGCAAGGCTCGGATGCTGGACGAGGCCAACAACTCAACGACGTTCTCCGATGTCGCGGGTTGTGATGAGGCCAAGGAAGAAGTCAAGGAGCTGGTTGACTTTCTGAAGGATCCTCAGAAGTTTCAGAAGCTCGGAGGCCGGATCCCTCGCGGCGTGTTGCTGGTCGGCCCCCCGGGAACCGGGAAGACCCTCTTGGCCAAGGCCATTGCGGGCGAGGCCAAGGTTCCCTTCTTCAGCATTTCCGGCT
>CAYYYC010000157.1:3947-5198 GCA_964475695.1 uncultured Rubrivivax sp. | reverse complement strand
CGATCTTTCGGCGGATGTTGTAGCCCACCTTCACTTCCTCCTTGTATTCGTCGGTCACCTGGTTGATGGTGTCGTAGCCCCGGGGCTCGAAGAAGAAATGACCTGCTTGCCGCGTCGTCATCGACACGCACCACGCCAGCAGCGCCGACCAGGCCGGCTCAACAAGCAGCAGGGCATAGGCACACAAAAAACTCACTGCGCTGACCAAGTGAAGCGACTGGTTGATGCGGCAGTGATGGTAGAAGCGGTGATCGTCCCATCGCTGGACGCGAAGCTCTTCAAGAAAACGGTTCATGTTGACGGATGCTCCTGGGATGTGGCCTGCTGGCCGTGCAGTGCGGCTCGCCTGTTGGCGACGGGTCTGAGAGGCGGTTGATGACGGATGATTCACGACTGCCCATCATGTGCAGACTTTGATTCGATTCGATGAAGAAGCGGTGACATCTGCATGTCAGCTCTGCGACACCGCCCCTGTCATCAATTTGTTTTATTCCCGCGCAACCATGGGAGGATGATCATTGACCAAACCACCGACCTTCAGATCGATCACCTGGAGCATGCAGGGCGTCGCCTGCGCGTGGCGGTGGTGACGGAAACCTACCCACCTGAAGTCAATGGCGTCTCGCTGACGCTGTCGCAACTTGTGGCTCACTTGGTGGAGCGCCAACACAGTGTTCAATTGGTGCGACTGCGGCAAGCTGCAGACACGCATGCCGCCATGCCGAAGGGAACCAAGCCAGCACGGCCAACAGC
The DNA here is from genome assembly GCA_964475695.1 of uncultured Rubrivivax sp. Taxonomy (GTDB): domain Bacteria; phylum Pseudomonadota; class Gammaproteobacteria; order Burkholderiales; family Burkholderiaceae_C; genus RFTU01. The sequence continues at coordinate 4,445 of CAYYYC010000157.1, read as the reverse complement.
ACCGCCATCGATGGAAGCACCCATTCTGATGCGCGGTATTCCCATCCCACGCTACCCCGGCCTTCGAATGGGCTTGCCATGCAAAGGAGCCCTGGTGAAGTTGTGGTCGGTACGGCGACCCGATGTGGTGCACATTGCCACCGAAGGGCCGTTGGGATGGTCGGCCTTGAGGGCTGCGCAGCAATTGAAGTTGCCGGTCTCCAGCGACTTTCGAACCAACTTTCACGCCTACAGCAAGCACTACGGTGTGGGCATGCTGCTTCGCAGCATCATGCTGGTGCTGCGCAAGTTCCACAACCGTACACATCTGACCATGGTGCCCACGGCAGCGCTAAAGGCGCAGTTGGAGGGGGCTGGCTTCAAGCGCTTGGCTGTGGTGGGGCGTGGCGTGGATGCCGGCTTATTCCATCCCGATCGGCGCAGTGAAGTGTTGCGGCAACAATGGGGTCTGAAGCCTGATGACCTTGCCGTGGTGTACGTGGGACGCTTGGCCTCGGA
>CAYYYC010000157.1:1831-3937 GCA_964475695.1 uncultured Rubrivivax sp. | reverse complement strand
GAGAAAAATCTGCCCCTGGTGGTGTCAACCTTTGAAGCCATCGCTGAGCGGCGGCGCGATGCACGTCTGGTGCTGATCGGCGACGGGCCCTTGCGCGAATCGCTGACGGCTCAATGCCCCAAAGCCATCTTCACGGGCATGCTGCGAGGCGCAGAACTGGCTTGCGCACTGGCCAGCACCGATCTGTTCCTGTTTCCGAGTGAAACCGAAACCTACGGCAATGTCGTGGTCGAAGCGATGGCCAGCGGAGTCCCTACGGTGGCCTATCGAATGGCCGCAGCGGGGGAGCTAATCGACAGTGGCCTCAACGGCTGGGTGGCCGAGCCTGGCCACCGGGATGCCTTCACCCTGGCCGCCATGGTGGCCGCCTCGGACGACATGCAACGCCGATCAGTGGGGCAACGATGTGCCGCCGATATTCAGGGCCTGGACTGGGCCAGCGTCACACTGCAGTTCGAACGGGCGCTGCTGCGGCTGGTCGACGATCAGCAGCGCCAGTCGATGGTGGGTATCAGTCAGCCTTCTTGGGGCGCCCCGTCTTGATGACGGGCAGGCTCTCCAGCAGAGTCCGCAACTGAGGCTCGCCCAAACCCTGCAGGGCTACCAATCCCGCACGCAAGATCTCCGACTTCTTGGCTGCGTGCTGGAATTGCAGCGCGCGCTGCTTCACGGCTGCGATCAGCTTGAAATCGGATTCCGGCATGGTGAAGCTGTCGCGCACCAGATTTTCCTTGCGAGCAGGCTTTTCGGCTTTGGGCGCTTTGGCCGGCTTCTTGGCCTTTGCGGGCTTGGGCGCGTTGGGGGCTTTGGGGGCTTTAGGCGCGTTCGGTGCTTCCGGCGATTTGAAACCCTTGGAACCCTTCGGCAACTTCTCTGCCTTCGCGGATTCAGGTGCCTTCGCACCCTTCCCAGGGCTCGTAGCATTTCCTTCCAAAGAGGCAGCAGGCTTGGCCACATCAGCGAGCTTCTGGGCAGCAGGATTCCTGGCAGCGGTGGCCTTTCGCGGCACTACTGACTTGCGAGGTGTGGCAGCCTTGGCAGGCGCCGCGGCTTTGATCGGGGCCTTGGCCTTTCGCCCTGGGACAGCTTGGACTTTGGCTTCAGTATTGGGGGTGGGAGTAACCATCTCGAATCTCCTTAAACCGTATAAACGATTTATATCTTTTAAAACTTAGATTCGTCAAGCCCCGATGAAACGCTTCCTGTAGGCCGGCGATATCGTTTGGAAGTCCAGCATCATGGGTAGGTCGGCGCACCCGAAAGCAGAATCCCAGGCTGGAGCACCGAGAACTTGCGCGCCCATCTTCACATAGCCACGCACCAGCGGCGGCCAGTCGGCGGGCCCTTGCGAAGGCAGCAGGTTGACTGGCAAGGCCACATGCGGCGTCACCTGACGATGCTCCGGCGCTAGATGGGTACTGCGCAACTCCTGCCACAGGCGAGCTGCATTCGCGCCACCGTCTGGCATGGGGACACTCGCACAGCCAATGGCCTGATGCACCTCATTGGCGTGCAGAAATCGCATCAAATGGGTCCACAGGGTCAGGATCACCCCACCCGTTCGCCATGGCGCGGCGATGCAAGAGCGTCCGAGCTCCGCCATGTAAGGGCGTAAATCGCTCAGCCTGGCTAGGTCAAATCCAGTTTCGGTGTAGTAGCGACCGAGGCGCTTGGCTGCCTCAGGCAGCAACACACGATAGGTACCTACGACCTGTTCGGCTGCATCTTCACGGGCCGGTACGCTGACGATCAGATGTTCGCAATGCGCGTCGAATTCGTCTTGATCGAGCTCTACTTCCGACCCTTCGGATTGCGCACCCCATTCGCGATGAAAAACTTGGTGACGCAGACGCTGCGCGGCTTGAACCTCATCCTGGTGTCGTGCCCAGGTGACTCGCAGGTCGTTGCTGTGCTTGACTTCGGCGTGCTGCACCACCGCCGCAGCGTTGAGGGGGGCCAACTGTTGCATGTCGAGCTCCTTTCTTGCAACCTCGATGCTGCACGGGCTCGATGACGCTGCCGTTTCAGGTCGGTGAAGAAGGCGTGACGCCGACCGCGCTGGCCGTTTTAGGGGTGATCTCACGCACCCGAGCGGGGGGAAGAGTC
>CAYYYC010000157.1:0-1821 GCA_964475695.1 uncultured Rubrivivax sp. | reverse complement strand
CCGCCATGTCGCGTGATGGCGTGTTTGACGATCGCCAAGCCCAAACCCGTTCCTCCCGTGGCACGTGAACGGCTCTTGTCCACGCGGTAGAAGCGTTGGGTGATGCGCGGCAGGTGCTGCCGCTCTATGCCGATGCCGTTGTCGACCACGCGAATTTCCAGATAGTCATCTGTGCGAACACAGGCCTGAACTTCAATTCGTCCACCAGCTGGCGTGTAGCGGACGGCATTGGTGATCAGGTTGCCAACCGCGCTTGCCATTTCCCTCTCTTCAACGGCCACTTCAAATTCCTGCTCGGGCAGTCGGGTACAGCTCACCTCGTGCTGCCCTGCTGACAGGTGGTGGCCATCAGCCACTGCGGCTTGTATGAGGGGGGTCAGGGGAATCCATGGCTGGATGGGCGGCTTGGGACTTGCCTCAAGGTTGGCCAGCAGCAACAGGTCGGATACGAGGCCTTCCATACGCCCCGTTTGTTGTCGCATCAGATCCAGAACCCGATCTCGTTCGCGTTCGTCCAAGGCCAGGGTCTGCATGGTTTCCACGAATCCGGCCAGCACAGTCAAAGGGCTTCGGATTTCGTGCGAGACATGCGCCACAAAATCCCTTCGCATGGCTTCCATGCGATCTGATTCGGTCACATCATTTGAGAGCACCATCCTGCGCCCTGGCGCATAGTTGCGGACCTGCAGCAACAAGACCTGGTCTGCGCGATGCGAACCAATTCTGAAGTCCTCTGGCGCTAGCGGACTGTTCAGTGCCGCCACCAGGGCGGGGTCCCGGATCAGGTTGGTGATGAGTTGCCCAAGGTCACCGTCAGGCTCCAAGGCCAGATGCACACAGGCATGCGCGTTCATCCAGACAATGCGCTGCTCGGAGTCGAGCAGCACCACACCGTTGGGAACGGCTTGGAACGCAGCCTCAAAGGCCGAACCCAGTGCCTCTTGTTCTGTCACGGTGGAAGCAAGCTCAGGCGGAGGCGCTTGCCGCTTCCTCAGTGCCACCGGCACGAGCGTTGAAGCGGTAACCAGCGCCACGAACGGTTTCCACCGCAGCGTGGCAATCCACCGCACGCAGCGCTTCGCGAAGGCGCTTTACATGAACATCAACGGTTCGCTCTTCGATGAACACATGGTCACCCCACACACGGTCCAGGACCTGAGTGCGGTTGTGCACGCGCTCCGGGTGAGCCATCAAAAAGTGCAAGAGTTTGAACTCTGTGGGGCTGAGCTTCACGTCCTGGCCACGGGCCGTCACGCGGCGGGTGGCAGGGTCCAGCAGGATGCCCGCGGATTCAATCGCCTTGTCCAACGCCTCGGGCGCGCGGCGGCGCAGAACTGCTCGCACCCGGGCCATCAATTCCTTGGTGGAAAACGGCTTGGTCAAGTAGTCGTCAGCTCCGGCATCCAATCCCTCTACACGGTCATCTTCGGCCGCGCGTGCGGTCAACATGATGATGGGCACGTCACGCGTACGTTCCTCCGAACGCCACTGCCGCGCCAACTGCATGCCGGATTGTCCCGGCAGCATCCAATCGAGCAAAACCAACTTAGGTAGCTGCTGATCCACCTCGCGTCGCGCCTGTTCGGCATCCATGGCCACACGGACCGTCATTCCGGCATGCCGAATGTTGATAGCCAGCAATTCGGCAATGGCCATCTCGTCCTCGACGATGAGAATTTCAGCGTTCATGATCAGATCAGGCTGCGCCGCTAAGAGATGCTTCTTCCAGCGAAGCAGGCGGCGTGTGGCGCACATCGGTGCCATTGACGACATAAATCGTCACTTCAGCGAGGTTCTTGGCATGGTCGCCCACCCGCTCGA
>CAYYYC010000156.1:3864-5211 GCA_964475695.1 uncultured Rubrivivax sp. | reverse complement strand
TGATCCCCACCCTTCGCCGTTGCGCCGAAGGTGGAAAGATGCATGTGCGCAGGGGCCTGCTGCCCTTTCCCGAGCTGGAGAGATTCTGATGGGGAGCCCGGACATCGGGGGCCATGCCTTGGCCCAAGAGGCGTGCGCACCGCAGGATGCGGCACTGCAGAGACTCGTTGACCAGGTGCTTTGCGCCATCGCTGACCATGGCCGGGAGCCTGAGGCGCCGCCCGCTCTTTGCATTCGCGGCTCAGGCAGCAAGGACTTTCTGGGTGGCCCGATGCACGGCGAGCTGCTGGAGACCTCGGGGCTCAGCGGCATCAGCAGCTATGAGCCCAGCGAGCTCGTGATCACCGCGCGCGCCGGCACACCGCTGCGGGAAGTCGAGGCTGCGTTGGCCGAGCAGGGGCAATGCCTGGCCTTCGAGCCCCCGCGCCACGAGCCTGGGACGACTGTGGGGGGCATGGTGGCCGCAGGTCTGGCCGGGCCCTCGAGGGCCGCCGTCGGCGGGGTTCGCGACTTCGTGCTCGGGGGCACCCTGCTCAACGGCCGCGCGCAGGTGCTGTCCTTCGGCGGGCAGGTGATGAAGAACGTGGCGGGCTACGACGTCTCGCGGCTGCTTGCCGGATCGATGGGCGTGCTGGGTGTGATCCTGGAAGCCTCGATCAAGGTGTTGCCGATGGCGCCGGCGCAGGCAACCCTGCGACTGGACCTTGACGAGGCCACCGCATTGAAAAGGCTCAACGAATGGGGCGCGCAGCCGCTGCCGATCAATGCCAGCGCCTGGTGGGACGGCGATCTGGTCCTGCGCCTGTCGGGCGCCCGCGCCGCAGTGCAGTCGGCCCTCCGGCGCCTGGGCGGCGAACAGATTCCGGAGGTGATGGCGCAGTCCTTTTGGAGCGGGCTGCGCGACCAGAGCGACGAATACTTTGGCCATGCCCTTCAGGTGGTGCAGGCCGGGGGCAACCTCTGGCGCGTGTCGTTGCCGCAGACGGCAGCACCCCTGGGCGTGCGCAGCGAAGGCCCGGGCTGCCTGATCGAGTGGGGCGGAGCGCAGCGCTGGCTGGTGACTGCGCCCGGTGACAGCAGCACCGAGCAGGCGCTGATGCAGGCGGCGCAGGCGGCCGGAGGCCATGCGCAGGCCTATCGCGGGCCGCGGGCCGGCACCACCCTGCAGCTTGATGCGGTGCTGCTGCGGTTGCACCGGCGCCTCAAGGAGGCCTTCGACCCGCTGGGCCTGTTCAACCGCGGCAGACTTCACCCGGAATTCTGAAGATCGCCTGACCATGCAAACCCAACTCTCGGCCGAATTCGTCGGTACCCGCCACGGGCAGGAAGCCGAAGCCATCCTGCGCA
>CAYYYC010000156.1:0-3854 GCA_964475695.1 uncultured Rubrivivax sp. | reverse complement strand
TACCCCGATTTCTGAGCCGGACTGGCGAACCCTCCATGCAAACCAATCTCGCGCCCGAATTCAAGAACACGCCCGACGGCCTGGCCGCCGACGCCATCCTGCGCAAGTGCGTGCACTGCGGCTTCTGCACCGCCACCTGCCCCACCTACCAGCTGTTGGGAGACGAGTTGGACAGCCCGCGCGGGCGCATCTACCTGATCAAGCAGGTGCTCGAGGGCGCGCCGGTGACCGGGAAGACCCAGCTGCATCTCGATCGCTGCCTGACTTGTCGCAACTGCGAGACCACCTGCCCGTCAGGCGTGGAGTACGGGCAACTGGTGGAGATCGGGCGGCAAGTGGTGGAGGATCGTGTTCCGCGCCCGGGTCGCGATCGCGCGGTGCGCTGGCTGCTCAAGGAAGGGCTGACCTCGCCGCTGTTCAGCCCGGCCATGGCCGTGGGCAAGCTCCTGCGGCCTTTGCTGCCTTCGGCGCTGAAGAGCAAGGTGCCCGGCGCCACCCCGCCCCGGGCACGGCTTTGGCCCACGCGCCAGCACCCCCGCAAGGTGCTGATGCTCGCCGGCTGCGTGCAGCCGGCCCTGATGCCCAACATCAACAGCGCCACCGCACGAGTGCTCGACGCCTGCGGCATCCAGACCCTGGTGGCCGAAGGCGCGGGCTGCTGCGGGGCCATCCGCACCCACCTCAGCGATGCCCAGGGCGGCCTCGACGACATGCGGCGCAACATCGACGCCTGGTGGTCGATGCTGCAGTCGGGGGAAGTCGAGGCGCTGGTGATCAACGCCTCGGGGTGCGGCGTCACCGTCAAGGAATATGCGCAACACCTGGCGCACGAGCCGGAATACGCCGAGCGGGCGCGACTGGTCAGCGACAAGGCGCGCGACTTGAGCGAAATGCTGCCGGAGTTGATGCCCCGATTGAAGTCGCTGATGGGCAACCGCGCGGCAGCCCGGCCAGACCAGAGTCCCGATCCGGTGGCCTATCACCCGCCCTGCACAGACAGCAGGGTGCGAAAGCCATCTGTGCTGCGGGTCGGCCGGCACCTATTCGGTGCTCCAGCCCGAACTGGCCACCCAACTGCGCGACCGCAAGCTCTCACACCTGACGGCGCTCAAGCCCAGGGCCATCGTCTCGGCCAACATCGGCTGCATCCAGCATCTGCAATCGGGCACCTCGGTGCCGGTGCAGCATTGGGTGGAGATGATCGACGAGATGATCGCCGCCTGAGCCCGCTTCAGCCTTGAGGTTTGGGCGGCGCGGAGTCGCTCCACGGCACGCCGGCCGAGGCCCAGTCATGGCGCGCCACATCGAAAAACATGACATCCACGCCATCGGGCTTGCTGCCCAGGACGCGGCAGGTGGCCTCGGTCAGAGCCTGGGCCAGGGCCCGCTTCTGCTCCGGGGTGCGGCCTTCAAAGAGTTCGACGCGAATCAGGGGCATGGCAACTCCACATTGGGTGGTTGATCGTAAGGGTTTTCATCGAAGCCCGGGTCACTGAGCCTCAGTTGGCGCAACAGGGCGGGCCATTCATCCTGCCCTTCTGGCGTGGTGCCGTCGCCGATCCACTGGGCCTGGGTGCGCGCGATCACCTCGGGCTCGACCAGGCTCAACCCCGGCCCGGCCGCCTGCGCCTGCAGCTGAATGCGGGCCGCGCGCTCCAGCAGATGCATCAGCATGAATGCCTCGGCCACGGTGCGGCCCACGGTCAGGACCCCGTGGTGGTCCAGGATGAGCCCGTCCTTGTCGCCCAGCGATCCGACCAGGCGCTGTTGCTCGGCCGGGCTGAATGCCAGACCCTCGTAGGCATGGCGGCCCAGGCGGCCGTGCAGGCGCAGCGCCGGCTGCGAACAGGGCAGCAGGCCCTCGGGCCGTGCGGCCAGGGTCTGGCCCCAAAGGGTGTGCAGGTGGATCACGCAGACCGCCTCGGGGCGCGCGGCATGAACGCAGCCGTGGATCGCAAAGCCGCTGGGGTTCACGGCGGCGCCGCTGCCGTCCACCACCCGGCCCTGGGTGTCGACCTTCACCAGATTGCCGGCAGTCACCTCGTCAAAGCGCAAGCCGAAACGATTGATGAAGTAATGGCCTGGCTCGCCCGGAACCGCGGCCGACAGGTGGGTCCAGACGATGTCATCCCAGCCGCGGCGTGCGGCCAGGCGGAACGCCGCAGCCAGATCGCGGCGGGTTTCCTGAACTCGGTCGGTCGACATTGGTGGCAACGCCTATTCGATGAGGATGGCGCGGAAGTCGTTGACGTTGGTTCGGGTGGGCCCGGTGACCACGGATTCGCCAAGGGCTTCGAAAAATCCATGGCCGTCGTTGTCAGACAGCCGGTCGGCGGGCTTGATCGCGCGTGACCAGGCCTTTTGCAGAGTGTCCGGGCCAAAGGTGGCCCCCGCAATCTCCTCCACACCATCGACACCGTCGGTGTCGGCCGCCAGAGCCCAGATGCGGGCGTTGCCGCCACAGGCCATGGCCATGGACAACAGACACTCCACATTGCGCCCGCCGCGGCCATTGCCGCGGACCGTCACCGTGGTTTCGCCACCGGACAGGAGCACGCACGGCGCCGCGAAGGGCTGGCCGCGTTGGGCCACCTGCAGCGCGATGCCACCCAAGGCACGGCCGAGATCACGCGCCTCCCCCTCAAGGGAATCTCCAAGGATGTAAGCGCGCACTCCTTCGGATTCCGCCTGACGGGCTGCAGCCTCCAAAGCCTGCTGGGGTGCGGCCACCAGATGGGCCTGGGCCCGCGCCAACCTCGGGTCGCCCGGCTTGACCGATTCCCCGCGGCCGCTGGACAGGAGCTCTCGCACCGCGTGGCCCAACTCGCCCGGGAGGCCCAAGCGGTAGCGCTCGATCAGCTCCAGCGCCTGCGCGCAGGTGCTTGGATCCGCCACGGTGGGGCCGGAGGCGATGTCGGCCGCGTGGTCTCCCGGCACGTCGCTCATCATCAGCGTGACCACGCGGGCCGGGTGGCAGGCGGCAGCCAGTCGGCCGCCCTTGATGGCCGAGAGGTGGCGGCGCACCACATTCATCTCCGTGATGGTGGCGCCACTGAGCAGCAGCGCACGGTTGACCGCCTGCTTGTCGGCCAGACTCAGGCCCGGCAGCGGAAGCGGGAGCAGCGCGGAGCCGCCGCCGGAGATCAGTGCGATCACCAGGTCGTGCGGGGACAGGCCCTGCACGAGGTGCAGCATGCGCTGCGCCGCGCGCAGTCCGGCATCGTCGGGAACCGGGTGGGCGGCCTCAACGACTTCCACCCTCTGGCAGGGTGCCCCATAGCCGTAGCGGGTGACCACCAAACCCTGCAGGGAGCCGGTCCAGTCGGCGTAATGGGCTTCCAGGGCCAGAGCCATGGACGCCGAAGCCTTGCCCGCGCCGATGACAAGCACTCGACCGCGCCCCATGCCGGGAAGCTCCTCGATGCGCGGCAGGTGCGGTGCCACGCACAGCTCGGGCTGAGCGCTGGCCACGGCCGCATCGAAGAGCCGGCGCAGGAATTGCCGTTGGGGGCTGTGGGCCCTGTCGTTCATTGCGCGGTCATCTTCGCACGGCAAGCAGGGCCAGGCTTCGCAGCCCGCCGGCCGGAGCCACCACCGCCGGCAGCCCTGCGCCTGCAGGCGGCGGTGGCCTCAGGCCGCCGGCTGCGCGATCTCGAAGTTGGCCAGCTTCTCGAGCGCACGAACCATGGCCGAGTGGTCCCAGCCCTTGCCGCCGTGGGCGGCGCAGGCGTTGAACAACTCCTGAGCGGTGGCGGTGTTGGGCAAGCTCACGCCCAGGGCGCGGGCACTGGAAAGCGCCAGGTTCAGATCCTTCTGGTGCAGCTCGATGCGAAAGCCCGGGTTGAAGGTGCGCT
>CAYYYC010000155.1:4290-5213 GCA_964475695.1 uncultured Rubrivivax sp. | reverse complement strand
GATCTCGAGAATTCGTCCGCTGAAGATGTTCTTCTTGCCTTGCTTGGCCACAGTCAGCAATCCCGCCTTGATCGCGTAGAGCGGAATCGCATGGACCAGGTCGCGCAGGGTCACCCCGGGCTGCATCGTGCCCTTGAATCGCACCAACACCGATTCGGGCATGTCCAGGGGCATCACGCCGGTGGCTGCGCCGAAGGCCACCAGCCCTGACCCTGCCGGGAAGGAGATGCCGATGGGGAAGCGGGTGTGCGAGTCGCCGCCCGTGCCCACCGTGTCGGGCAGCAGCAGCCGGTTGAGCCAGGAATGAATGACGCCGTCGCCCGGACGCAGCGCCACGCCGCCTCGGTTGGCGATGAAGGCCGGCAATTCCCGATGCATCTTCACATCCACGGCCTTGGGGTAGGCCGCGGTGTGACAGAAGCTCTGCATGACCATGTCGGCCGAGAATCCGAGGCAAGCCAGGTCCTTGAGTTCGTCCCGCGTCATTGGGCCGGTTGTGTCCTGCGAGCCCACGGTGGTCATGCGCGGCTCGCAGTAGGTGCCGGGCCGAATCCCTGGCTGCACGCCATTGGCCAGTGGCAGGCCGCAGGCGCGCCCCACCATCTTCTGCGCCAGCGTGTAGCCCTTGCCCGAGTCGACGGGTGACTTGGGCAACCTGAAGGCGCCCGAAGCACCCAGGCCGAGAAAGTCGCGCGCCTTGGCGGTCAGTGACCTCCCGATGATCAGGTTGATTCGCCCGCCCGCCCGCACCTCGTCCAGCAATACTTCGCTCTTGAGCTTGAACTCGGCCACCGTCCGGCCGTCCTTGATGACCTTTCCGTCATAGGGCAGGAGTTCGATGACATCACCCATTTCCAGCGAGCCCACATCAACCTCGATGGGCAGCGAGCCCGAGTCCTCTTGCGTGTTGAAGAAGATCGGCG
>CAYYYC010000155.1:3696-4221 GCA_964475695.1 uncultured Rubrivivax sp. | reverse complement strand
AACCGCTTGTTGGGCACGAAGGGGATGTCCTGGCCGGTCGCCCAGATCACGCTGTTGGTGGCTGACTTGCGCGAGGAGCCTGTGCCGACCACATCCCCCACATAGGCCACCAGATGGCCCTTCTTCTTCAGGCTCTCGATGAACTCGATGGGCCCGCGCTTGCCGTCCTCCTCAGGCTTGAACGCCGCATCGGGCCGGGTGTTCTTGAGCATGGCCAGGAAGTGCAGAGGGATGTCCGGGCGGCTCCAGGCATCCGGCGCGGGCGACAGGTCATCGGTGTTGGTCTCTCCAGGCACCTTGAAGACGGTCACCGTGATCGATCGAGGGACTTCGGGGCGCGAGGTGAACCACTCAGCGTCGGCCCAACTGCGCATGACCTCCTGGGCTCTGGCGTTGCCGGCACGCGCCTTCTCCGCGACATCGTTGAAGTAATCGAACATCAGGAGCGTTTTCTTCAGCCCTTCGGCCGCCGCCTCGGCGACCTCCGAGTCATCCAACAGTTCGATGAGGGGGTGCACGTTGTAG
>CAYYYC010000155.1:0-3595 GCA_964475695.1 uncultured Rubrivivax sp. | reverse complement strand
GGGCCCTCGCCGGGTGGCGGGCTCTTGATGAGCTCAACCAGAGCCGCCACCTGTCTGGCATCCAAAGGCAGGGGCGGGATGCCCAGGGCGGCGCGCTCGGCGACATGGTCTCGGTAGGCTTGCAGCATGGTGCGGCTCCCGCGTTTGAAAGGGGACGACAAAGTTGTATCTTATATAAGACTCATCGCGGCGCGGGGGCTGCGGCGGCGGGGGCGCTGATGCGCAGGCCGGATGGCGCGGGCGGAGAGGCGGCTTCGCGGAGGGCTTAGAGATGCTTTGGATGCAGGCATTCATCGGCCACCCGCTGGCCGCTGCGGCTGTCCAGCAGCATCGACTTGAAGGCAATCTGCACCATCAGATATCGGCCCAGCACATCCTCAAGGCGCACGGCGCCCGTGCTCGAGAGCACGGGACGCGCGGTGACGACCCGCTTGTCGAAGTGCAGGTCCACATACCCCTCCGAGGTTGGGTGGGCCGAAACGCGGACTGGGCGCTTGAATTCGCACTCGTAGTCCCCGATGTGGGTCAGTGTGTAGGCATGCCGCTGCTCTTCGCTGGCCAATGCCAGGGCGGTGGCCGCGGCCGCGCCTGCGGCCCCTGCCGCAGCCGTGGCCTTGCGCGCGGCCGCCTTGGCGCGCTGGGCCGCGGTGGACTTCGTGGATTCCTGGGCCGGCGGCTTCTGCGCACCCGGCTTGGCCGCAAGCGCGCCCGCCTGGGAAATCCCCAGCCCCACGGTCAGCGCGGCTGCGGCGGCCAGACTGGAAGCGCGCCAAGGGTGTCGGGTTGAACTCATTTCATGGCTCCTAGCCAGCGTTGCCGGATGTCCGTTGGGATTCGCGCGGCTGCCGGGCCCGCCGCAGAGTGCGCAAGCTGCAGTGCCTGCCAGTGATAGCGATAGCTGGCCCGGTCGTGCAGCCGGTTGCGGTGGCGGATCGGCGCCCATCCGGCGGCCTGGGCGGCCAGCAGGATATCCAGCGCCTGCTCGACCTCAGCGGCCGATGGCGTGAGGGCCTCCACAATGGGCCTGATCTGGTCGGGGTGAATGCTCCACATGCGGGTGTAGCCGAACTCGACTCGGGCGCAGTGGGCCGCCTTCGTCAACGCATCCCCGTCCTTGAGCTCGGTGACTACACTGTGGGAGGGCACCTTGCTGTGGGCATGGCAGGCTGCGGCGATTTCAAGCTTTGCACGCCGCACCAACGGGTGGCTGAACTGCCCGCTGGCGCTCATGGCGGACTCGGGGATCGCCCCCCGGTGACTGCTGACAAAGTCCATCAGTCCGAAGGAGAGGGATTCGATGCGCGGGTGCTGGGCGATCGCAAACACATCCCGAAGGGCGCCGTGGGTTTCGATGAGCGCATGCACAGGCACCTCGCTCCCCCCCAGCCGGTCCAGCAGCCGGGCCGCCTCCTGCACATCGGCCAGCCCCCGTGGCTTTGGAAGCATCAGGTACGCCGGACGCCGATTCGAGCCCAGCACCACGCGAGCCACATCCTCGAACCTCGGATGGGTCAGGCCCAGCAGCCGAACGCCCACTCGGCCCCATCGGTTGAGCGGACTGGCCAACAGCTCGGACACCAGATGCGCGTGCTCGACTTCGCCCCCGACGGGAGCGCCGTCTTCGTTGTCCAGGGTCACATCGAACACCGGCCCGAGCTCGGCCTGCAGCGCCAGGCTTTTTCGCATGCGGGGCTCCACGCCGCTGTAGTGGTCGCACACGGGCAGCGTCGCTGCGTCTGCGCAGGCGTCGAAAAGCGCCTCGCTCGGGTGGGTGGCCGCGCGAGCGGTCACGCGACAGGCCCAGAAAGAAAAGGGGCCGACAACCCAGGTTGCCGGCCCCTGCTGCGCGGGCCCGAGTCGAGGGAGCTTGCGCGGCCCATGGCTCTAGAGCAGGTGTTTGACCCCGTCCCTCTCGCCCAGAAGTTCGGCCAGAGTCTTGTCGATGCACTCCTGGCTGAACCCGTCGATCGGCAGGCCCTCGACGATCCGATAGTCGCCGCCTTCGCAGGTCACTGGGTAGCCGAACATGACTTCCTGCGGAATGCCGTATTGCCCGCTGGAAGGCACCCCCATCGTGACCCACTCGCCCCCCGTGCCCAGTGCCCAGTCCCTCATGTGGTCGATGGCGGCGTTGGCCGCAGAGGCAGCGGAGGAAAGGCCTCGGGCTTCGATGATGGCGGCTCCACGCTTTCCGACGGTGGGCAGGAAGACGTCCCTGTTCCATGCCTGATCGTTGATCATGTCCTGCACGCTGGACCCTTCGATCGTTGCGAACCGATAGTCGGCGTACATCGTGGGCGAGTGGTTGCCCCAGACGCAAAGCTTGCGGATGGAAGACACGGGCCTGCCGGTCTTGGCGGCGATCTGGCTGAGCGCACGGTTGTGGTCGAGTCGCAGCATCGCGGTGAAGTTGCGCGAGGGGAGGTCCGGCGCGCTCTTCATCGCGATGTAGGCGTTGGTGTTGGCCGGGTTGCCCACGACGAGCACCTTGACTTGCCGGCTGGCCGCCTCATTGAGCGCCTTGCCCTGAGCGGTGAAGATCTGCGCATTGGCGGCCAGAAGGTCTGCGCGCTCCATCCCCGGGCCCCGCGGCCTGGCGCCCACCAGCAGCGCGTAATCGGTGTCGGTGAAGCAGCTGCGGGCCTCGCTGTGGGCCTGCATGCCCGCCAACAGGGGGAAAGCGCAATCTTCGAGTTCCATCATCACGCCTTTCTTGCTCATGGGTACTCCAAACGGGCGAAGGGTGGGGCGAGGTCGCGAAGCGACACCGGCCGGCCTCCTCCAGTTTAGGGCACAAGCCCCACAGGGGAGGGAAACCACCTATCTTATGTCATACATAAGACACATCGGTAGACGGTGGGGCCACCCTGTGATGGAATGCCTCATGGCCACCGCCACCGAAACCCGGGAAGACTTGCAGGAGCCCACCCCGGCCTTCAGCCCTCTGTACCAGCAGATCAAGGCCCTCATCACCCGAAGCCTGCAGTCAGGCGAGTGGCGTCCGGGCGAGGCCATTCCCAGCGAAATGGAACTCGCGGCCCGCTACCGAGTCAGCCAGGGAACGGTGCGCAAGGCCATCGACGAGCTGGCCGTGGAGAACCGTGTCGTGCGCCGTCAGGGCAAGGGCACTTTCGTGGCCACCCACTCGGCGATTCCCTCGTTGAGCCAGTTGGGAATCCGCTGCGGGGACATCCAACGATGGTTGAAGCCGTGGCTCGTCTCATGGACCAGCATGTGGGCGAAGGCCGGTGCGTCCGGCCCCCGATGGCAGGCCATGATCACGCGGCCGTCGCTGCGCTGATGGCAGAGGCCGTGCGTGCCGTTGGCCTGGGTGCGCATGAAGCGGCCCTCGAAGGCCGCGTAGTCCTGCTCGTTCAGAAAGGCCACCACCAGGCACTTGCCCTTCCAGACCGGCTCCCCGCGCGGGATGGCGTAGAGATCACAGAGAAAGTCGTGCATCGAATCGAGCGTCGCCACGTAGGGGCGCATCTGTTCCGAAGGGATGTCGGTGGCGACGAGGAACTCGTGCGTCTCGGAGAGCTGCAGGTTCGGAAACGGGGTCTGCACCTAGGCCACGACCTTATTCAGTACCTCG
>CAYYYC010000154.1:0-5261 GCA_964475695.1 uncultured Rubrivivax sp. | reverse complement strand
GGTCCAGCTCCGGGTAAGCCTGGCGGCTGATCCCGGCCCGACCACCGCGAAAATGAAGCATCGTCGGCGAAGGAATGGTGACTTTGGGCACCAACAGCGGATCACCCTGGGCCTGCACCTGAGCCCCAAGAAACTCGAAGTCGGCACGCTGGATATCGCGCACGTGCTCAACACGATCCACCACGCGAATCACCGGTGGGGCGAGCTCCTCCGTGCCATCAGGCCGACGCACCGTGACCGGGATGTCGGTCTTCACTCCCCCGAGCCGCTCCAGAAAGTCGATGTGGAAGTAGGTGCGGCGGAACTCGCCATCGGTGATGCTGCGCAGGCCGGCGTCGCGCTGGAAGGCCACGATCTCGGCGATCGCGCGGTCTTCCACCTCGCGCAGCGCCTCGGCGCCGAGCGTCTTGTGCACAAAGTGCTGCTCCCGGGCTTCCAGAAGATAGGCCGGACGCAGGAAGCTGCCGACATGGTCGGCGCGAAAGGGGGGCGCATTGCGTTCGCTCACGGTTTCTCCAGGCAGGCCGCCAAAGGGCGGGAGCCCCTGAAGGATAGGGCAAGCCGGGCGACTGCTCCCCGAGGAGAACTACTCAGGACCGCGGTCGGGCCCGCAGGCGCGTCCCGTGGCGAACCTCAAGACTGCGGCCAATGCCACCCCAGTCGGCCAAAGAGCCGGCGCCGCTCTTGGGGGGCCATCCGAGCCAGATGCAGCATGGCCAACGCGAAATCGTCCTCCTCGCAATAGAGGAACGGCAGAGGCACGCCGAGTTCCCGGGCGAGAAGGCGTGCGGTGGCGATGGGCGGCTCGTGTACCCCAGTCTCGTAACGGCTGATCCGAGCGCTGCTGGTGGACTCGTCCAGCCCGATGGCCACCCCCAGTTGGTCCTGAGGCAACCCAGCCCACTTTCGCGCCTGCCTTAACCGCTTGCCCAGAATAGGCGCCGTCGAGCGCTTCAAGGCTGATTTCATTGCCCTTGATCATCGGGCAGTTGCACCTCTGAAGTCTCTACGAAAGCCGCAAGGACAATGATCCTGATCGGTTTTGGGCGGCTTCGCAGTGGGTTTGCAGCGCCGCCATCAGCGCGCCGCCAGCCACCCCTCCACTGCATGGGTGAATTCCTCCGGGCACTCAGCGACGCTCAAATGGCTGGCTTGGGGCAGGATCGTGAGCTCGGCCCCGGGGATGCGCTGCGCCATGAGCTGCGCCATCTCAGGCGTGGCCCCGAGGTCCAGGGCCCCTGCCAGCACCCGGGTTGGACACTGGATCCGATGGAGATCGTCGCTGAAATCGACTGCGGCCACCGCCTGGCACGCCCAGATGTAGGCCTGCGGGTCCTGGCGCAGCAGTTGGATGCGGATGCCGTGCTCGACCTCGGGGCGAGCCGCCCGAAATCCGTCGTGCAGGTAGCGCTGCACCACCCGATCAGCCACCGCGCCCATCCCGCCGGACTGGACATCCGCCACCCGCTGGGCCCAGGCGGCGCGGGCCTCCTGGCCATAGGCCGAGGTGGTGTTGGCCAGGAACAGTCGAGCCACGCTCTGTGGGTGGTGGATCGCCAGGCCCTGCCCGACCATGCCGCCCATGGACAGCCCGATGAAGGCCACAGGGCCACGGCCCCACTCGCCGATGATGCGGGCCGCGTCATCCACAAGTTCCCGCATCGAATAGGCACTGCCGCCATGGCCCGAGCCACCATGGCCCCGATGGTCAAAACGCAGCACCGGATGCCGCTCAGCCAGGTGAGCGGCCAGCCCGTCCCACATGTGCAAGTCCAGGCCCAGCGCATGGCTGAGCACCACGGGCTGCCCCTGCTCCAGGCCCTGGAGCGCCACGCGCAATTGGGGCTGGCTGAAGGTGTGGTGCGCCTGAACCCTCAATCCCGGCGTCAGGGGCGCAGGCCCAGGCAGCAGCCCCTCTTCACGCAGGATCGCGGTGGCGATCTTGAAGGCCGTGTTGGCGGCCGGAACACCGCAGTAGATCGCGCCTTGCAGGAGCGTCTCCTTGATCTCCTCCGGCGGCACCCCGCCTCGCACTGCCGCGCGGCAATGCAGCTCGAACTCTTCCCAGCGCGCCATGCCCATCGTCATGCCCAGCACCAGCAGCCGCCGGGTGGCCTGGGGCAGGCCCGGGCGGCCCCAGATCTCGTGCCAGGCATAGCGTGTGATGAGCGTCTGGAACTCGGCATTGAAGCCGTTGGCGCCGGCCGTGGACTGCAGCACCCAGTCCTGGCCGAGCACCTGCCTGCGATTGCGCAGGCCGCGCTCGAAGTCATCCTCCCTGGGGGGCATCCCGTCGCTCATCTCGGCTCCTTTGCCTGCCGCAGTCACTGCCGCAATTGCTCGTCGAGCCGGGCCCAAAGCGCGCCGCGCTGCGGCGCCAATCCATCGGCCGGCTCTTCGGGCAAGCCATGCTCGGCCGCAAAGGACCGGACATGGCCTGCCATGCGCTGCTCGTCGATCGTCGCGTGTTCGAGCGCGTCGGCCATGGCGGCCGCCGAACCCGCCACGATTCCCAGGAGGTCAGCAAGCTCCGCCCCCTCGGCCTGCCAGGGCCCCAGCGCCCGCTCCTGCGACTGAGCCATGCAGCCAATGATCGCCGCTACGCGCTGCGGCGCGCGCTGCAGCGCCGACAGAGCCACCATGGCACCCACCGGATTGCGCTTGTGCGCCATGGCTGAGGACGCCCCACGGCCCGGCCCCTGGCTCTCGTGCATCTCGCCCACAGCGCCTTGGGACATCAGCGCCACATCAATCGCCACCTTGGCCAACGCTCCGCTGACCACGCCCAACTCGCTGGCCAGCCTCGCCACCTCGTCGCGCTGAGCGTGCCAGGCCCAGTCGTCCAGCCCCAGCGCCAGGCGAGTGGCCACGGCCTGCCTGAGCGCCGGGGCCCGTTGACCCCACGCGCCGGCCACCCCGACCGGCCCGGCCAACTGCAGGGTCAAGGCCGCCGCCGCTCTGTCACGCAGCTGCACCCGGCAGCGCGCCAGCGGCAGCGCCCAGTTCAGCAGGCGAGCCTCAAAAACCGAAGGCAGCGCCGGCTGCATCAGGGTGTGCGCGAGCATCGCCGCCTGCCCGTGCCTGTGGCGCAGCGCCACGATGGCGCTGAGGACTCGACGCAGAAGGCCGTCGATCAGCGCCACGGCCTGGCGCCCCTGCAGCGCCATGGCGGTGTCGATGAGATCCTGGCTCGTGGCGCCCCAATGCGCCGCAGCAAGCGCCTGAGCGTCTCGCCGACCGACACGATCCTTGAGCAGCCGGACCAGGGGAATGGCCAGGCTGCCCGCCACCGCCGCCTGCTCCACCAGAGCCTGCGCCTCGGCGGGTCCCAGTGGGGCGTTGCAGCAGTGCGCCACCGTCTGCGCGTGGGCGGGGTCAACCAGCCCAAGCTCGGCCTGCGACTCCACCAGGGCACGCTCAAAGTCGAGCATGGCCTGCAACACCGCGGCCGGCGTGAAAAGCACTGCCACGGCGGGGTGACCAAGCATGGCGGAAAAGGCTGTGCTCATGCCTTGCCTCGTCGCCCGCGCTCAGGCTTGGCCGTGCGCCGTCGCTCGACGCTCCACAAGGCGGCGCATCATTCCCATCGAAGCCATGTGCGCATAGATCAAGCCCAAGATTCCGTTGCGGTGCAGCTCCACGACCGTGGCTTCTGGCAGCTCAGCCAGCTTTTGCTCATTGACTGCCATGAATCCGTCCACACCCAGCGACTGCCCGTTGCCCAACTGCGCGTCAAAGCGCATGTCCTGCAGCAGCTCCAGCTCCACCAGCTTCTGGCAGAACAGCCGTGTGCGCTGCATCTCCGCGTCCAACTGCTCGAGGTAACCCTGCACCCCCTTCATGAACTCCGAGGGCTCGCCCGCGTCGTCGAACAGGCGCTGTCCCTCCTGCTCTGAAAATCCGGACCAGGCCTTGTCGAAACACACCACGTAGTTGTTGGCCTCTTCGGTGCGCACCAGAGCAAACGGATAGGCCCGAAGCGAGGCAGGCACATAGGAAGCCGCCCAGGAGCCGTTCTCGCGCAGGTAAAGGTTTTCGCCACGCTGGAGGCCCAGGACAGCCATGGGCGCAACCTCCAGCGCCGTCGAATCGGGCTGCGCCGGCTTGGCGCGCACGAACACCACCGGATATTCGCGCGAGAGATCGACAAACTCCACCGCATTGGCGAACAGCGCGTTCATGCCGCGTGCCGGGCTGTGGTCGTCATGGACCAACCTGGCCAGGCGCATCTGGCGGTGCATGCTGCGGTCCAGGCCCTGAAGGTCGGTGAACAGGCTCTCCTTGGGCGCGGGCGCAGTTTCTTTGTCAGGGGTGCTCATGATTCAGTTTCTCCGGGTGATTCAATCGGCGTGGCCAGCACCTTGTCGATGCGCTTCCCGTCCAGGTCCACGACTTCAAAGCGCCAGCCGTTCCACTGGACCGAGTCGGCCGCCCTCGGCACTCGGCCCAGCAGCAGCATGACCATGCCGGCCAGGGTGTTGTAGCGGCCCCGCTGCTCGTCGGGCAGCTCACGGATGTCCAGCCTGTCCTTGAGCTCGGGCGCGGGGATCAGGCCATCCAGCAGCCAGGAGCCATCGGCGCGCTGCACGGCCCAGGGATTGTCGTCGGTCGGCGCGTTGAATTCGCCGGCGATGGCCTCCAGCAGGTCGCGCGCGGTCACCAGGCCCTGAACCTCCCCGTATTCGTCAACCACGAACACCAGCTCATCGCGCGAAAGCCGAAACTGCTCCAGCAACTCCATGCCCGAGAGGGTCTCGGGCACGAAGACCGCCGGCTGCAGCAGGCGCGCAATGTCCAGGGCTTCACCGCGGGCCAGCGCCGGCAGAGCCGTGCTGGAAGCCACCACACCGAGCACATCCTGCAGGCCATCGCGGCAGACCGGATAGCGGCTGTGCGCATGTTCGCCGATGATGCGAAGCTGCTCGGCCATCGGCGAGTTGATGTCCAGCCACACCACATCATTGCGCGGCACCATCATCGAACCCACGGTGCGCTCGTCCAGGCGAAACACATTGCGCACCATCTGGTGCTCCTGCTCTTCGATCACGCCACTCTCCAATCCCTCTTCCAAGCTGGCGGTGATCTCCTCCTCGGTCATGCCTGGGCTGGCACGGCGGTGCTGGCCCAGCAGCCGCAGCACCGCATCAGTGCTCAGGGAGAGGAATGCCACAAGAGGCCGCGTGGCGCGCGACAGCGCGCTCATCGGCCGCGCCATCACGACGGCCACGGCCTCGGGGTGGAGCTGACCGATGCGCTTGGGC
>CAYYYC010000153.1:0-5273 GCA_964475695.1 uncultured Rubrivivax sp. | reverse complement strand
ACGAGATTCCCTATGTGATCGTGGACAAGGAAAGCTGCTGCGGCATGCCCAAGCTTGAGTTGGGCGACCTGGACTCGGTGGCGCAAAGCAAGGAAAAGAACATCCCGGTGCTGGCGCGATACGCGAGCGAGGGCTATCAGATCCTGTCGGCTGTTCCCTCCTGCACTCTGATGTTCAAGCAGGAGATTCCACTCATGTTCCCGGAATGTGAGCAGACCCAACGGGTCAGGAAGGCCATGATGGATCCCTTCGAGTACCTGATGGCCCGCAACCGCGACGGCCTGCTGAAGACGGACTTCAAGACCGCGCTGGGCAAGGTCAGCTATCACATCCCGTGCCATGGGCGGGTGCAGAACATCGGCAAGAAGACCGAGGAGATGTTCAAGCTCATCGGCAGCCATGTGCAGGTCACGCTCAACACGGTGGAGCGGTGCTCCGGGCATGCCGGCACCTACGGAGTGAAGAAGGAATACCACCCGGTGGCCATGAAGATCGGCAGGCCCGTGTTCAAGGCCATGGCCAAGGACGACCCGGACTTCATTTCCAGCGACTGCGCGCTGGCCGGGCACCACATCGCCCAGGGCATGAAGGAGGCGGGAACGCCCGCCAAGGCGCTTCAGCACCCCTTGAGCCTCGTGCGTCGCGCCTACGGCATGGCCTGAGTCAGCCCGTTGAAGAGTCATTCACGAAAACCACAGGAGCCCCATCACATGGCCACGATCGAACGCGACAGCCTCCTGACCCTGGAGGCCTACTCAAGAATCCGCAAGTCCAGTCGCCCCGAGGCAATCGCCCACCGCAAGGTGCGCAGCGTTCAGCTGGGTGAACACATCACCCTGCAGTTCGAGGATGAGCAGACGATTCGCCGGCAGATCCAAGAGATGTTGCTCATCGAGAAGATCTTCGACGAGGAGGGCATCCAGAGCGAGATCGAGGCCTATGCCCCCCTGGTTCCGGACGGGACCAACTGGAAAGCCACGATGCTGCTCGAGTACCCGGACATCCACGAGCGCCGGCGTGAGTTGGCTCGCCTGATTGGCGTGGAGGACCGCATGTTCATCGAGGTCGAGGGCCACGGGCGCGTCTATGCCATCGCCGACGAGGATCTGGACCGTGAAAACGAAGAGAAAACCTCCTCGGTCCACTTCGTGCGCTTCGAGTTCGGCAAGAGCCTGCGCGATGCCATTCGGGCGGGCGCGGCGGTGAAACTGGGATGTGACCACACCAACTATCCCGCGCATGTCATGATTTCTGCCGATACCCTTGCCAGCCTTGCGGGAGACTTGCGCTGAGAGAGAATCTTCTCTCCAGACGAGAACCCGCGCGATTTCGGCCCCGATGGGCCTGAGAAGGATTGATGAGCCTGACTGAACTGCTGCTCAATGCCTGGCTTGCCCTGGCCCTGGTGTTCACCGCCGTGTGGTGGGTCCAGCGGCGCACCGGCAATGCCGGCATTGTGGATTCGGTCTGGGCGGTCACTTTGGGTTTGCTGGGCCCCTGGTTTGCCTGGCATTCGAGCGCCGAGCCCCTGGTTCGCGTGATGCTGGCGGTCATGCCCATGGCGTGGGGTTTGAGGCTCGGGCTCTTCCTGTGGCAGCGCAACCATGGAAAGCCTGAAGATGGCCGCTATGCCGAGCTTCGGCGCCAGTGGGGTCCGCAGGCTGCATGGCGCATGTGGCGCTTCTTCCAGATCCAGGTGCTGTTTACGATGGTGCTGTGTCTGGGCCTGCTGGTGGCCAGCCGACGGGAATCCCCGCTGCCTGACCCCTTGATTCTGCTGTCGGCGTTCATCTGGCTGGCTTCCGTCCTGGGCGAGGCGCTGGCCGACGCGCAGTTGGCCACGTTCAAGCGCGACCCGGCCAATCGTGGGCGTGTCTGCCGCCAGGGGCTTTGGGGATGGTCCCGTCACCCGAATTACTTCTTCGAGTGCCTGCACTGGGTGGCCTACGTTCCGCTGGCGTGGGGCACCTCAGGATGGTGGATGGCGCTTTTCCCACCGCTGGTGATGGCGTTTCTGCTGCTCAAGCTCTCCGGGATACCCGCCACCGAGGCGCAGGCCGCGCGTTCGCGTCCGGACTATGACCACTACATTCGCACCACCAGCGCGTTGATCCCCTGGCCCCCGAAGCGGCTACCCTGAGCAGGCGTGCACGGTGTCGATGCCTGAGAAGAACACTGCTGATCACGCCCGAGCGGCTCCCCTTGGGATCGCCACTCGGTTGACCACTGCACTCATCGAGGCCTGCGAAAGAGGTTGGATTCCAGACACGATCGTTCGCGCAGGAATGCGCAGCCTCATGCGCCAAAGGCTTGCCGATGAAAGTGCGGGCGACCCGATGCGTGCCATGCAGCGGCTGGCGGCATTGATTGAGGAACTCAGCAACAGTCCGATTGCTCGCGAGACCAAGGCGGCGAACGAGCAACACTACGAGGTGCCCGCCGAGTTCTTTCACCTGCATCTTGGTCCGGCGCTGAAGTATTCCTGCGCTTGGTACGCCTCGGGGGGTGAAACCTTGGCCCAGGCCGAAGAGGCGATGTTTTCGATCTATGCGCAAAGGGCAGGGCTGGCAGATGGGCAGCGCATCCTCGATCTGGGCTGCGGCTGGGGATCGATGTCCTTGTGGATGGCTCAGCGATATCCAGGTGCCCAGGTGATTGGTCTTTCGAATTCCCACGGGCAGCGCGACTTCATTGAAGCCCGGGCACGCGAGCGAGGCATCCGAAATCTCCGCATCCTGACGGCCGACGTGGTGCAGGCTGACTTCCCGATGCAGGATGTTGAGGCGGGCTTTGATCGCGTCGTGTCCATCGAGATGTTCGAGCACATGAAGAATTACCCCAGCCTGTTTGCCAAGGTGGCTTCATGGATGAAGCCGGGCGCTCAAGCTCTGGTTCACGTCTTCGCGCACCGCCATCTGGCCTATCACTTCGAAGTCAAGGACAAGAGCGACTGGATGACCCGCTACTTCTTCACCGGCGGGATCATGCCCAGTGCGGACCTGTTTCTGCATTTCCAGGACCATCTGCGGGTGGTGGAGCGATGGTGGGTCAGCGGCCAGCACTATGAAAAGACAGCCAACCACTGGCTGGCCGGAATGGACGCGGCCCAACGGGAGATCATGCCGGTCCTGGAGCGTGCCTATGGGCCGGCCGATGCGCGGCGCTGGTTCCAACGATGGCGGATGTTCTACATGGCCGTGGCCGAACTCTTCGGCTATGACCAGGGGCGCCAATGGGGCGTGGTGCATTACCTGTTCGAGAAGCGCTGATGGTTCGGTCCGGTCGGCGCGGGTTACTGCTGGCGACCGTCGGGCTGGCCCTGCCCGCTCGCTGGGCAGCCGCTCAAAGCGCTGAGGTGCAGCGCCGGTTTGTGGGCAGGGCACTGGATGTCAAGAGCGGCAGTTTGCTCTACACGGAAGAGCACCGGCAAACCCTCCGTGATGGCCGTTGGTGGGCAGGCACGATCCGCTATGTTTCACCGAGTGGCGATGTCTTGGCCGAGAAGGCGCTGGATTTTTCGCAGGACAGGTTCATCCCTCTGATGCGCACCATTTACCGGCAGACAGGGTATGAGGAGCGCATCACCCGGGTGGATGCGGGCTCGGTGACCATGGAGACGCTGCGGGAGGGCAAGTCGACGATCCGACAGGTTCAGCGCGCGCCCCTGATGGCTGCCGACTCGGGCTTCCATGCATTCATTCAGGCCCAACTCGATGAACTGGTGGCCGGAAACACCGTTCAGCTGAACTTTGGGGTGATTGCGCAACACTCGAGCTTCAAGTTTCGGATACGACGCACAGGCTTGCAGGCTCGTGGAGAGCAGCAGCGACTGCAGCTGGTGGCTGAGCCGGATTCGCTCCTGCGCATGCTCATCGACCCGCTGCGGTTGGTCTACGATGCGCGATCGAGAGACCTGTTGGAGTACGAGGGGCTGTCGAACATCACAGACCCCCAGACCGGAAAGCCCGCCCGGGTCCGCATCGTCTACGAATTTCCCGCATCCTGAAGGTCTCAGGGGCCTGCCGGCCGGAGCCTAGTCGTCGCGATCCAGCACCGCGCCCAGGCTGGCACTGGAGGCATTCTTGGCGAACTTGGCCAAAACCCCGCGCGTGTAGCGCATGGGCGGCTGCCGCCAGGCGGCTCGGCGCCGTGCCAGCTCCTCGGGGGCCACATGCAACTCGAGCAACTGACGATGCGCGTCGATGGTGATCGTGTCACCCTGCTCGACCAGAGCTATGGTGCCGCCCTCGAATGCCTCGGGAGCCACATGTCCAACAACCATGCCCCAGGTGCCTCCTGAAAATCGACCGTCGGTGATCAGGCCAACGCTTTCGCCCAAACCTTGCCCGATCAGGGCTCCCGTGGGCGCCAGCATCTCTGGCATACCGGGGCCTCCCTTGGGCCCCAGATAGCGCAGCACCATCACATCACCGGGCTTGATCTGGCCAGCCATGATGGCCGCCAGTGCTGACTGCTCGTCATCGAAGACCCGGGCAGGGCCGCTGATCACCGGGTTCTTCAAGCCCGTGATCTTGGCCACGCAGCCCTCGGGGCTGAGGTTCCCCTTGAGAATGGCCAGATGACCCTGGGCGTAGATGGGCCGCTCCACAGGGCGAATCACATCCTGGTCGGTGCGAAGGTCTGGAACGTCTGCCAGCGTCTGTGCGACCGTCTTCCCGGTGATCGTCATGCAGTCCCCGTGCAACAGGCCGTGCTTCAACAGTTCCTTCATCACCGCGGGAATGCCTCCGGCGCGGTGCAGGTCGATGGCCAGATGACGCCCACTGGGCTTGAGATCGCAAAGCACCGGGGTGCGTACCCGCACCCTTTCGAAGTCATCGATCGTCCACGGGACACCAGCGGCATGGGCGATGGCAAGAAAGTGCAGCACCGCATTGGTCGATCCGCCAGTGGCCATGATGACGGCAACGGCGTTCTCGATGGACTCACGCGTGACGATATCGCGCGGCTTGAGGTCGCGCCCGACCGCCTGAACCAGAACCTCGGCAGCCCGCCTGACGCTCGCCACAACCTCGTCTTCGACATTGGCCATCGTGGAGGAATAGGGCAGCGACATGCCCAGCGCCTCGAAGGAGGAGCTCATGGTGTTGGCGGTGTACATGCCACCGCAAGACCCGCTGCCGGGAATGGCTCGCCGCTCGATTTCGCAGAAATCCTGCTCGCTGAGCTTGCCCGCACTGAACTGCCCCACCGCCTCGAAGACGCTGACGATATTGAGATCTTGGCCCTTGTAGCGGCCGGGCAGGATCGTG
>CAYYYC010000152.1:0-5327 GCA_964475695.1 uncultured Rubrivivax sp. | reverse complement strand
CCTCATGTGGACGACATCATTGCCCTGATGGCTGAGGGTCTGGTACTGCCCTATCTGGACATTCCGTTCCAGCACGCCCATCCCGATGTGCTGCGCCGGATGAAGCGGCCTGCGTCCGGCGAGCGCCACCTCGAGCGCATCGCCGCGTGGCGGCAGGCGTGTCCTGAGCTTGTGATCCGCAGCACCTTCATCGCGGGATTTCCGGGGGAGACCGAAAGGGAGTTCGAGTCGTTGTTGGAGTTTGTTCGTGAGGCCCAGATCGATCGAGCGGGGTGCTTTGCCTACTCACCGGTCCGGGGGGCTGCGGCCAATGAGCTGCAGGGTCCGCTGCCCGAGGCGGTGCGTGAGGAGCGGCGCGCCCGCTTCATGGCTGCAGCCGAAGCCGTGGGCACTCAACGTCTGGCCAGGCGTGTCGGCGCCACGATGCAGGTGCTGGTTGACCAGGCCGCGGCGATGGGGCGCAGGGGAGGGGTGGCGCGCAGCTATGCAGACGCGCCTGAGATTGACGGAGTGGTTCGCCTGCTGCCGCCTGAAAAGCACTCGATTCGGCTCAGGGCCGGGGAGTTTGCTCGGGCGCGTGTTGTGGCCGTCGACGGCCATGATCTGGTGGCGCAGCCCATCTAGGCCTTGCGCAAGCCATGACGACCCAAGACGATGACGATGAAGCCGGCCACAAGTCGCCGGTGACTCGCTTGATCCATCATGACTATCGCCCTCCCGGGGGGTTCGAGGCGGTCGCGCCGGCGGTCCATAAGGCCTCGACGGTCTTTTTTCCCGATGTGCGGGCACTGCGCAGTCGTCAGTCTCGGCTCAGGCAGGCCTACACCTATGGCTTGCATGGCACGCCGACCACCTACACGCTTGAGGAGCGGATTGCCCAACTGGAAGGCGCCCGACACTGTGTGCTGACTCCCAGCGGGCTTTCCGCTTTGGCCTTGGTGAATTTGGCGCTGCTCAAGCCCGGCGATGAGGTGCTCTTGCCAGACAATGCCTACGGGCCCTCCAAGGAAATGGCTCGCACGCTGTTGGGGGACTGGGGAATATCCCACCGCATCTACGATCCGATGGCGCCAGGGGACGGCGGCGGGCTCTTCGGACCCCGGACCCGCCTGATCTGGCTGGAGGCCGCCGGCTCGGTCACCATGGAGTTTCCAGACCTTCGGGTCTTGACCGCGATGGCCCGGCGGGCCGGAGTCCTTGTGGCTCTGGACAACACCTGGGGTTGCGGCTTGGCATTCCGGCCTTTTGACCTGGGCGACGGTCTGGGTGTTGATGTCTGCATGCACGCCTTGACCAAGTACCCCTCGGGCGGAGGCGATGTGCTCATGGGCTCGGTGACGACGCGCGATCAGGTGCTCCAAGACAGACTGCTGACGGCCCATGCGCGACTCGGGTTGGGCGTTGGCGCCAACGATGCGGAAGCGATCTTGCGGGGTCTGTCTTCCCTGCATTTGCGCTACGGGGCCCAGGACCTTGCAGCCCGGGAGTTGGCGGCCTGGCTCGCGGGACAGTCGGGCGTGGCTCGGGTCCTTCACCCGGCGCTGCCCGGTTCGCCCGGCCATGGGAACTGGAAGTCCATGTGCTCGGGTGCTGCAGGGCTCTTTTCCGTGCTGATCGATGAGCGGTTCAACCAGGAGCAGGTCGATGGGTTCGTCGACAGCCTGCAGATCTTTCGCATCGGGTACTCCTGGGGAGGGCCGGTGAGCCTTGCGGTGCCGTACGGCTTGGACGGGATGCGTCAGAGCCGCAAGCACCTGCAAGGGCATCTGGTTCGACTGTCCATCGGTCTGGAGGCGACGCACGATCTTCAGGCGGATCTGCAGCAGGCGCTGCGCAAGCTTGCAGCTTCGGGTGGGCGGTGAGGCCACGGGATCGTGGGCCTGCCGACTCGTCGGCGCCGATTGACCTGCTCAAGGCGTTGGCCTGCTGTCTGATCGTCCTGCATCACCTGGCGTTCTACGGCCCGATGGCCGATCATGCCGACGATCTGTTGCCGCAGGCCTTCGACTGGCTCGCGCAGCATGGGCGTTTGGCGGTGCAGGTCTTTCTTGTCTTGGGCGGCTACCTTGCCGCTCGCTCGGTGGCGGCCGCCATGGCCCCATTGCCCGGCTCCCAGGCATCGGCGTCTGCCGTCCTCAAGCTGGGGCTCAGATTGATTGGTCGGCGCTTCGTCAGGCTTGCGCTGCCTCTTTGGGCGGCACTGGTGATGGCCATTGGCTGCAATGCGTTGGCTGACCATTGGATGGACCATGCGTCAATCAGTCAGCCGCCGGGCGTTGTGCAGTTCGTCTCGCACCTGCTCCTGTTGCAGGACCTGGTCGGGCACGAGGCCCTCTCGGCCGGCTTGTGGTACGTGGCGATCGATTTCCAGCTGTTTGTGATCCTCGCGACGCTGGCGGTGATCGGGCGCCTGACCCGTCATCCTTCAACGGCGATCGGTGTCATGGCCATCACTTTGCTGGCGGCTTCGGGCCTCTGGTGGAACCGGGACCCTGCTTTAGATGTCATCGGTCCCTACTTCTGGGTGAGCTATGGGCTGGGCGTCCTGGTTGGATTGCGCTGCGACCGCACGGTGCTTCTGGCCGGCTTGGCCGTGGTGGTGGCTGCGCTTTGGCTGGAGCCGCGAATCCGGCTGCTTCTGGCCTTGGGTACCGCGGTGATTCTGTGGGCCTGCCTCCAGGAGTGGTCTGCCGCCTTGGCGCAGGCGGATTGGCCCTGGGCGCGTCGTCTGAGCCGGGTCAGCTATTCCGTCTTTCTGACCCACTTCCCGATCAGCCTGATCATCAATGCAGCGTGGACCGCCTTCCTGCCGTCCAGTCCCTGGCTTCAGCTTGTCGGCGTTCTGGTGGCCTTCAAGCTCAGTGTGCTTGGTGGTGCGCTCTTCCACGCGGCCGTCGAGGCGCCAGCGGCTCGATGGGCCGCCGGATTGGGCTGGGCAAGGCCCGCGTGAGAGTCAATCTCAGCGGGTTCGTTGCTTGAGGGCACGCTCGACCTCCCGCTTGCCTTCCCGCTCCTTGATCGACTCACGCTTGTCGTGTGTGGCCTTGCCCTTGGCCAAGGCGATCTCAGCCTTGACCCGGCCGTTCTTGAAGTGCAGGTTCAGCGGCACCAGCGTGTAGCCCCTCTGCTCGACCTTCCCGATCAGTCGCCTGATCTCGTCCTTGTGCAGGAGCAGCTTTCGCGTTCGATCGGCCTGCGGTTGCACATGAGTCGAGGCCGTGCGCAGCGCATTGATCCTGCAACCGATGAGGAACAACTCGCCGTTCTTGATCACCACATAGCCGTCGGTGAGCTGAGCTTGACCTGAGCGTATCGCCTTGACCTCCCATCCCTCCAGGACGACGCCGGCCTCATGGCGCTCCTCGAGGTGGTAGTCGAAACGGGCGCGCCGGTTTTCGGCGATCAGGGGGTTGGCGGCTGTCATGAACTTAAAATTGACCGATTCTATGAAGCAAGTGCGAAAGTCCGTCCTGCTGTGGTACTCAGCCCGACAGATGTACGACCTGGTCACTGGCGTGGCGGCCTATCCCGAGTTCCTCCCCTGGTGCGACCGGGTCGAAGTGCTGGAGCAGTCCGATGTCGGCATGACCGCAAGGCTCGAATTGGGCTTCTCGGGCATGCGGCACGCCTTCACCACCCGCAATCGGCATGAGCCCGGTCGGCGGGTGATGGTGGAATTGGTCGATGGACCGTTTTCCCGCCTCCAGGGCCACTGGGCCTTCACCCCGGTGGGGGCCAATCAAGCCGATTTGGCCGCGGGTGGCCATCCTGCCGAGCCCTCCGCGTGCCGGGTTGAGCTTGATCTGCAGTACGCCTTGCGAGCCGGCCCGCTGGCGCTTGTTCTCGGCCCTGTCTTCGACCGGGTGGCCAACACATTGGTGGAGAGCTTTGTCAAGAGAGCCGAGGCTGTCTATGGGACGCGCTGAGGACCCCGGCTCGCGGATTTCGTCGCTGCGGATCTCAGTGGCGCATTCGACAGGGCCTGAAGAGACGGAAATCGTGGAGCTGAGTCTGGCGCCCGGGGCAACCCTGGTTGATGCCATCAAGGCCAGCGGCTTGCTGGAGAGGCACTCCTGGAGCCTGGATTGCCTGCCCGCCTGCGGCGTGTGGTCGAAGTTGCGGCCGCTAGACCATGAACTGCAGGATGGCGACCGTGTGGAGCTCTATCGCCCCTTGCGCGTTGACCCCAAGGAGGCGCGCCGTCAGCGCTACCGCAAGAGCGGAAAGGCTCCGAGAGCACGCGGGGGCGGCTCCCTATAATTCGGCTTTGCGTCCGGAGTCTTCCCATGCGCCTGATCGGCAAAGCGCTCACCTTCGATGACGTGCTCCTGGTGCCCTCCTTTTCCAAAGTTCTGCCGCGGGACACCAGCCTGACCACTCGGCTGACGCGCAACATCGCGCTGAACCTGCCCCTGGTTTCCGCCGCGATGGACACCGTCACCGAGTCTCGCCTGGCCATTGCCATTGCGCAGGAGGGCGGCATTGGCATCGTGCACAAGAATCTCACCCCTGCACAGCAAGCCGCCGAGGTTGCGCGAGTCAAGCGGTATGAGTCGGGCATTCTGCGCGACCCGATCACGATTCCACCGGACACCACGGTCCGGCAGGTCAAGGCGTTGAGCGAGCAGCACGGCATCTCGGGGTTTCCCGTCGTCCAGGCGGGTCGGGTGGTGGGCATCGTCACCGGTCGCGACCTTCGCTTCGAAACCCGCATGGACTCGCCCGTGAGCGAAATCATGACGCCGGGCGATCGGCTTGTGACCGTGCGCGAAGGCGCCTCGCTGGAGGAAGGCAAGGCACTCATGCACCGCCACAAGCTCGAGCGGGTCCTGGTGGTCAACGAGGCCTTCGAACTTCGAGGGCTCATGACGGTCAAGGACATCACCAAGCAGACCAACTTTCCCAACGCCGCGCGCGACGCGCAGGGCAAGCTGCGGGTGGGCGCAGCCGTTGGGGTGGGCGAAGGCACGGAGGAGCGGGTGGAGTTGCTGGTCAAGGCCGGGGTTGATGCCATCGTCGTGGACACTGCCCATGGCCACAGCGCCGGCGTGATCGAGCGGGTTCGCTGGGTGAAGTCGCACTTTCCTGGGGTGGATGTGATCGGCGGGAACATCGCCACCGGCGCCGCCGCCAAGGCGTTGGCCGACGCCGGCGCCGATGCGGTGAAGGTGGGCATTGGCCCGGGGTCGATCTGCACCACGCGGATCGTGGCCGGTGTTGGGGTCCCGCAAATCACGGCCATCGAGGGCGTGGCCGGGGCCCTGAAGGGCACGGGCGTGCCGCTGATTGCCGATGGCGGCATCCGCTTCTCCGGGGACATCGCCAAG
>CAYYYC010000151.1:0-5347 GCA_964475695.1 uncultured Rubrivivax sp. | reverse complement strand
GAAAGGAGATCCCCGCCTGTGGCTTGACTTCCGTGCTGGTGCGCACCAGGCAGAAGATCCAGTCGCCGTGCTGCGCCAGCGTGGTCCAGGTCTTCTGGCCATTGACGAGATAGTGGTCTCCCCTGTTTTCGGCGCGTGTCTTGAGCGAAGCCAGGTCGGACCCCGAGCCCGGCTCGCTGTAGCCTTGGCTCCACCACACCTGGCCGCTGGCGATCCCCGGCAGGAAGCGCTGCTGCTGCTCGGCCGAGCCGAAGGCCATGATCACCGGGGCCACCATCACCGGGCCGACAGGGACCACCCGTGGGGCGCCAGCCAAGGCGAGTTCCTCCTCGAACAGATGTCGCTCCACTGCGTTCCATCCGGGCCCGCCGAATTCTCGGGGCCAGTTCCAGCCCAGCCAACCCTGGGCACCCAGTATTCGTGCCCAACGTTGGTGGTCATCCCGGCTCAGTCGCAGCGCATTGAGCACCTTGTGGCTGATGTCCTGAGGCAAATGTTCTGCGACCCAACGGCGGATCGTCGATCGAAAGGCCAGTTCCTCATCGGTGAAATTCAGGTCCATCGTGCATTCCGCGGCCGGATCAGGTCAAAGGCGGGGTTTTAGCATGAGCCAGCCAGCACTCGATGCGCCGCCGGTCACAATCGGGCGTCATGGGATCGTTCA
Organism: uncultured Rubrivivax sp.; assembly: GCA_964475695.1. Classification (GTDB taxonomy): domain Bacteria; phylum Pseudomonadota; class Gammaproteobacteria; order Burkholderiales; family Burkholderiaceae_C; genus RFTU01. The sequence goes on along the minus strand of CAYYYC010000151.1, from coordinate 4,683 downwards.
CCGAAAGCCTGCGGCTGGCCTGGGAGATGACCAGCCGCTGGGACCCCGCCCTGTGGTCGGTGGTGGGTCTGTCTCTGCAGGTCAGCGGCCTGGCCACGCTCATCGGCGCGCTGGCGGGAATGGCGTTTGGCGCGTGGCTGGCGGTGGCGCGATTTCCCGGCCAGCGCCTGCTGGTGGCCATGCTCAACACCTTGCTGGCCCTGCCCTCGGTGGTGGTGGGCCTTGCGGTCTACCTGCTGCTGTCCCGGTCGGGGCCGCTGGGTGCCTGGGGAATCCTCTTCACGCCGGCGGCGATGGTCATCGCGCAGACTGTGTTGGTGGTTCCCGTGGTGATGGCTCTGACCCGGCAGTTGGTGGCTGACGCGGCCCAAGGCAACGGGGAGCAGCTGCGCTCGCTGGGTGCCAGGCCGGCAGCCGTTTCCGGTCTGCTGCTGTTGCATGAGCGTTGGGCGCTGCTGACGGTGCTGCTCACCGCTTTCGGCCGCGCCGTCAGCGAGGTTGGCGCCGTCATGATCGTTGGCGGGAATATCGCTGGCGTCACCCGCGTCATGACCACGACGATTGCGCTGGAGACCAGCAAGGGCGACCTCGCGCTGGCTCTGGGCCTGGGCATTGTGCTGTTGGGGGTGGTGGCAGCGATCAACCTCGGCATCGCTGCGCTGCAATGGTTGCAGCGCGAGCATGAAGCCTCGGGCCGCGGCGCATCGGACACAGCCGTTTCCCGGGCCGATGGGGGCTTGCCTTGACGGCCCTGGTGAGGCTGAGCGGTGCGACTGTGCGTTTCGGGGGGCGCACGGTGTTGCAGGGCGTGGATTTCGCTGTCCACGCGGGCGAGCGCATCGCGCTGGTGGGCTCCAACGGCTCGGGCAAGACCACGTTGCTGCGGCTGCTGCACGGGCAGTTGCGCCACGACGGCAGCCGGATTGTGGGATTCGATGCCCAGGGCCGCCCGCCAAGCCAGGCCATGGTGTTCCAGAGGCCGTTCATGCTGCGGCTGTCGGTCTGGTCCAACCTGCAGATCGCCCTGTGGCTGGCCGGGGTGCCAAGGTCTCAGCGCGGCCGGCGCGCCGAACTGGCGCTGCAGCGGGTACGCCTGCAGGAGCATGCCCATCGTCCCGCAAGGGTGCTGTCCGCAGGGCAGCAGCAGCGCCTGGCTCTGGCCCGTGCTTGGGCTGTTCGCCCTGAACTTCTGTTTCTCGATGAGCCCACAGCCAGCCTGGACCCGACGGCCAAGCGCGAGGTGGAGGCCCTGATCACCGAGTTTGCCCAGGAGGGGATGACGGTGGTGATGAGCACCCACAACCTGGGCCAGGCCAAGCGACTGGCCACCCGTGTGGTCTACCTGGAGAGCGGCTGTCTCGTGGTGGATCGCCCCACGGCAGCCTTCTTCAGTGAGCCGCTGCCACCGGCCGCGGCACAGTTCGTCAGCGGCGAGAGGGCGTGAGGTCGCTCCCGGGCCTGGCCCGCATGCCGACGATCTGGCTCGCGCTGTTGACGCTCGGACACCCGGGCGCATTGCTTGCGCAGGATCCGTCTCCCGATCCGGGCGAGCTGCCGCAGTCCGTGGTCATCAGCGGCTCGTTGCGCCAACGCCTCCTTGAGCAGGCCCCGCATGCCATTGCCGTGGTGGAACGCGAGGACATCCAGAGTGCGGGCCCGATGCTCAACTTGAGCGAAGCCCTGGTTCGCGCGCCTGGGTTGGTGGCCAACAACCGCTCCAACCACGCGCAGGACCTTCAGATCAGCTCGCGCGGCTTTGGCTCCCGTGCCGGGTTCGGCGTACGCGGGATGCGCATTCTGGTGGACGGTCTCCCGGCCACCGGCCCCGATGGGCAGGGCCAGGTCTCGCAGGTCGACCTGGGATCGGCCCAGCGGATCGAGGTCCTGCGCGGCCCTTTTTCCGCACTCTACGGGCACAGCTCGGGCGGGGTGATTTCGGTGGCGAGCGCGCCGATTGCAGCCAACCAGGCCCGAATGGCTTGGGATGTGGGCAGCTTGGGGTTGCTGCAGGCTCGACTGACGGCGGATCTGGTCAGCCAGGGGGCATGGCGGGCCCGTTTGGGGGTCTCCCAGGCCGAGATTGAGGGTTTTCGCCCGCAGAGTGGGGCGCTCAAGCGCCTGGCCGCGGGGCAGTGGCACTGGCACGGCGGCCGCGATCAGGTCGCGCTGCATCTGGGGCACCTGTGGCAGCCGGCAGACGATCCTCTGGGCCTGACCCAGGCCCAGCTTGACGCGGGGTTGGGGCAGACCGCGGTTCAGGCCGTCCTGCTGGACTCCCGCAAGGTGCTGGAGCAGACGCAGGGTGGCCTCGTGTGGAGTCGCCGTTTCGATAGTGGTGGCCCCCTGCGCGAGCTGGAGGGCATCGCCCACTGGGGACAGCGAGCCGTGGGCCAATGGCTGGCCATCGCCCCCTTGGCCCAGGCCAGTCCAAGCCATGGCGGAGCGGTTGTCGACCTGGGGCGTCGCCATGGGGGCGTGGAGCTTCGACTGCGGTGGGCTTGGCCCTGGGCCGACGCGGTGGCCGGTGTGGCCGTGGATGGGCAACGCGACCGTCGGCGCGGCTACGAAAATTTCACCGGGCCGGCCGGCGCGCCTGTGCTTGGGGCTCTCGGAGCGCTGCGGCGCGACGAATTCAATCTGGCCCAGTCGATCGACGCATTCGCCCAGGTCGAGTGGCCGTTCGGTCCGAGCTGGCTTGTTCTGGGCGGCTTTCGGGCGGGCCGGGTGCGTCTGAGCACCCAGGATGGCTACTTGTCCAACGGCGATGACTCCGGGCATGCCGACTACCGCCATGTCAGCCCGGTTGCGGGCGTGCGCTGGCGGGCTACGCCGGGGATGCTGGTCCACGCCAGCTGGGGGCAAGGATTCGAGACGCCGACGTTGACCGAGCTGGCCTATCGGCCCGATGGAACAGGGGGCTTCAACGCCGCGCTGCGCCCCCAGTCGAGCGCGCAATGGGAGGCGGGATTGAAGTGGCGGCAGTCCAAGGTCAGCCTTGACCTGGTGGCATTTCGGGCGCTGACCCGTCGTGAGATCGTCCTGGTCTCCAATGCCTTCGGGCGCTCGGCCTTCCAGAACGCAGGCAGCACGCGGCGAGACGGCTTCGAGGCGGCTGCCCGCTGGGCTGTGGCGGCGAATTGGCGCGCCAGCGCTGCATTGACCCTTTTGCAGGCCACCTACCGGGAGGGTTTCCTGACCTGTCAGAGCGTGCCCTGCCTGGCCCCCGACGCGCCGGTGCCGGCGGGCCGGCGCTTGCCCGGTTCTCCTCCAAGCTGGGCTCACGCCGAGTTGCTGCGGGCTGATGCGAAGTCCGGCCAGATCGCTGTGGAGTGGCGAGGCGTTGCCGCAGTGCCCGTCAACGACCGCAATTCCCAGTCGGCTGCCGGTTACGGTGTGCTGGCCTTACGCTGGAGCCGTTCCTGGGGCCGGTGGGGCCCCTGGACCCTGGAATCCCTGGTCAGGATGGACAACCTGCTGGACCGCCGCCATGTGGCCAGCGTGATCGTCAACGAGGCCAGCGGCCGCTTCTACGAGCCCGCGCCCCCCCGCAGCCTGCTGGTCAGCTTGAGGCTTTCTTCGGCCGTCGATTGAGCCGTCGGGTGTCGTGGCCTAGGGTTACACCTAGGTCGAGGCATGCGGGGATGTCAGCAACATACGCCGTTGGTTTCATGTCTCTTCAGACCGAGAGGAAGTCCATGCAGAAGACACTGCACATCAACCCAGAGAAGTGCACCGGCTGTCTCCAATGCGAGATGGCCTGCTCCTTCGAGAACTACGCCAGCTATGCGCCGGCCAAGTCGCGCATCAAGGTCTTTGACTTCCATCACACCGGTCGCAAGGTTCCCTACACCTGCACCCAGTGCGACGAGGCCTGGTGCCTGCACGCATGCCCGGTGGAGGCCATCACCGTGGACAAGTCCACGGGCGCCAAGGTGGTCAACGAGTCCACCTGCGTGGGCTGCAAGGTCTGCACCATTTCATGTCCCTTCGGCACCATCAACTATGTGCAGGAGACAGGCAAGGTGCAGAAGTGCGATTTGTGTGGCGGCAATCCGGCGTGTGCCGAGGCCTGCCCCACCGGCGCGATCACCTTCATCGATGCCAACTGGACGGGCCTGAACAAGATGCAGGCCTGGGCCGACAAGCTGGGCAACCAGCCGGCCGCCTGAGCGGTTTCATCGAATCCCCCGCATCACGCCTTGAGGAGCATCACATGAGTTGGGCAGGAAGAATTCTTCGAGTCAACCTGACGGCCGGGACCTGCAAGTCCGAGCCTCTGAACATGAACTGGGCCCGGCAGTACCTGGGGTCCCGCGGTCTGGCCACCAAGTACATCTGTGAGGAAGTCGACGCCAAGGTCGACCCGCTCGCGCCGGAAAACAAGCCGGTCTACCTCTCGATCGAGGACGACCACGCCGAACTCAAGGATGCCGCCCACTTGTGGGGCACCAGCGTGTGGAACACCGAAGAAGTCATCAAGAAGACGCATCAGGACCCGCTCATTCGAGTCTCCTCCATTGGCCTTGCCGGGGAGAACGGGGTTCTCTATGCGGCCGTCGTCAACGATCTGCACCGTGCGGCCGGCCGCTCGGGCGTGGGCGCCGTGATGGGCAGCAAGAACCTCAAGGCCATCGCGGTGCGCGGCACCAAGGGCGTGGCCAACATCGCCGACGCCAGGGAGTT